>JACRUB010000024.1:20143-21711 GCA_014305015.1 Vulcanimicrobiota bacterium
GATCCGCTTCTTGATGGTAATTTCGCCGAGGCAAAGGTTCTGCAAACGTGGAGCGATGGGAAGGTCGTCTACACTAGATAATCGAGATGACTTCTTTTTCGCGCGGACGCGCAGCGAGGGATGCGATGAGTGCCGTTGCCAGATCGTCGCACACCGTATCATCGACTTCTTCGATGCGGCCTTCGTCGGCTAAGAGCGCTTTCCACGGGTCGATGGGCATGCGCGCTAAGACCGGGGCTTGTGCGAGCTCCGCAACCTTATCGGCATAGGACGGGCCGAAGACGTCGTAACGGTTTCCCGTATCCGGCGCGATAAAGTACGACATGTTTTCGACGACACCGAGAATCGGTTTCTTCAGCTGATGCACGAGATTGGCAGCCTTGCGCACGATCATCGTCGCGAGCGCTTGCGGCATCGTAACGAGCACGACGCCGTCCACCCGGAGTGATTGCAGTACGGTCAGCGGCGCATCGGACGTGCCCGGCGGCAGATCGATGAGCAAGAAATCCAAATCGCTCCACAAGACTTGCTCGTAAAACTGACGGATAACGCCGGAAAGGATCGGACCGCGCCAAATCATGGCCGTGTCTTCTTGATCGGTGAGAAGATTTGCACTGACGATTTCAATGGCGGAGCGTGAGACGGCAGGTACCAACAGCGGACGCCGCTGACCGTTTGGTCCCGGCGGAGAATTTGGATCCTCTTGAATGCTCAAAGGTTTGCGCAAACCGAAGAGTTTTGGAATCGACGGCCCGGTGATATCGCCATCTAGGATGCCAACCCTATAGTGCTGGCGCCGCAGGCCAACCGCAAGCAATGCAGTCACGAGCGATTTGCCGACGCCGCCCTTTCCCGACATGATTGGAATGACATGTTTGAAGTTTGCGCCGCCGGAGAATTCGCCCGGAGCCTTGCGTAGCGGCTTTGTATCTTCATTCGAAATGGTCGGAACGCGTCCGGAAAGACGTGCCTGCGTGAGTGCAGCAACGATCGGTTCGATGCGCAGGCCGTGGGCTTTTGCGCCTTGTTCGATCGTTTCGTATTTGTTGACGCCGCAACCGGCACAGTGCAAACCGAATTGTGTGAGAACCTCTTCGGCAATCGGCAGCGAGCCGACCAATTCGCTAATATTGGTCTGGGGCGTGATCTCGATGGGCATGCATACTTCTTCGTGCCGGGAGCGGAAACTCCGGGGCCGCGTTCGAAAGTGGCCTGCGTGCTCCAACAAAAGTCGGCATTCGCGCGCGCGCAGGCAGTCCTCGCCGGTGGCTGTGATTCGCCAGTGCGGGCGGGAAAAGCGGTCGGCGGCGATCCGTTCGTTCAGTCCCGCGGTGCCGGCGCGTACGCGTACGACGAATTCGGCGAACGCTACATCGACTACATCATGGCTTTCGGCCCGTTGCTTTTCGGTCACGCGCATCCCGCGTTCTGTACGAATCTCGATGCGATTGCGATGCAAGGCACGCTTTTCGGTTCGACGCACGAAGAAGAAGTGCGTCTCGCCGAACGGGTACGGGCGCATCTGCCGTCGATGGAGCGCATGCGCTTCGTGAGTACGGGCACGGAAG
>JACRUB010000177.1 GCA_014305015.1 Vulcanimicrobiota bacterium
GGTGTATCAAGAGCTGCGCGCACCCGGCTCACCGGTCGGCGCAAGCCAAATTCCGGTTGGCCAGGATGTCGGTCTCGGCGTAAAAGTCGGTGCCTCTCAGAAAGTGTTTAGCCAAGGCACGCTGATCCAAACCGACAACAACCTCGATGTGGCAATCGAAGGCGACGGATTCTTCCAGGTAACGCAGACCGATGGTACAACAGCGTATTCGCGCGACGGTTCGTTCAAGCGCGATGCAAACGGATCGATGGTCACGGCCGACGGGCTGTTCCTCTCACCGCAAATTACAATTCCGGCAAACGCCTCGAGCGTTGCAATCGGCCAAGACGGCACGGTGAGCGCGCAAGTTCCCGGTTCGAGCGTTCCCCAGCAGCTCGGGCAACTCCAACTCGTGCGCTTTACGAACAATGCGGGACTCTCGCCGATCGGCGGCCACAATCTCTACACGCAGACCGCCGCATCCGGTCCGCCCATCGTCTCAACCCCGGGCCTCAACGGAACGGGCACGCTGCAAGGCGGCTACCTGGAACAGTCAAACGTCGCGGTCGTTGAGGAAATCGTCAACATGATCGTCGCACAGCGCGCCTTCGAAGCAAACTCCAAGGCGATCCAGACTTCCGATCAGATGCTCGAGACCGCCGTAAACACGAAACGCTAACTAAGATGATGCGCATGCTCGTTTCGCTGATGATGATTGTGCTCTCGGGGCTGCCGGTGGCAGCTCCGGCGGCGCAGCGCGTGCAGTCGCAAACGATCAGCGGGCGCACGATTGCGAGTCTCGCCGATGGCATGATCCGCACGCTCAAGGTCGATAAAGATCGTTCGGTCTTGCCGGCATTCTCGGTGCCGGATCAAACTATGCCGGCCGGCCGGATTGCAATGCAAGCCGGTACCCCGCTCGTGAACCCGAGTTACATCAACGTTCCGGTGACGCTGACGATCGACGGCAAGTTCTCGCGCTCCGTCTACGTGGGTTACCGCATGCAACAGTATATGAATCAAGCGGTTGCGGCGCGCGACATTGCGCCCGGAACGATCGTTTCAGAAGAAGATGTGAAGATGGCGCGTGTTGCGTTTGTCGGCCGGCAGCCGAACAGTACCGACGTGCTCATCGGGCGCCGCGTCATCGCTGCGTTCGTAAAGGGACAGTCAATTTTTATCGACTCCACAAGCGTCGATCAGATTGTTAAGGCTGGATCGAGCGTTATCATGACCGTGCGCGATGGAGGTGTCGCGCTAACTGCCGATGTTATTGCAAGGACGAGCGGTGGACTTGGCGACCAAGTCATCGTGTATAACCCGTTGACGAATAAACAGCTCTCAGGCACCGTCACGGGCCCAGGAAGGGTAGAACTCGAGTTACCTGGAGGGGATTCCCAGTGAAAATGACCCGTGTCATGTTGAGCATGTCGAAGCATGTTCTGGCGATAATCGCCACTTTTTCGATGACGATCGGTATTGCGGCCGCAGATTCGCTCTATGTTGCCGGGCCGCCGCCCGCAGCCGCGGGACATCCGCTGCGCTTGGGCCCGGACCACCGCGCGCAGCAGGTCGGCGACCTTGTCGGCGTGCAGTTCAATTTCTCGGTGCAAAACTCAAGCACGCAAAACATCACGAATACCAAGGGGTACAGCGTTGCGCTCGCGCCGGCGACCGGTAATGCGGCCTTGAGCTTTCTGCGCTTCGCGACGGGACTCGGCGGCAACACCGGCACACAGAGCGCAAATTCCAACACCGGTACGAACACCTTTGTTACCGCCATGATGGCCACCGTGACGAATGTGCTCCCGAGTGGTGCCCTTGAAATCGGCGGCGATCAAAACCTCGTCATCAACGGTCAGCGCGAAACACTTCACGTGACCGGCATGATTCGTCCGGAAGATATCGATCAAAACGATACCGTGCTCTCGAGCCGGATCGCCAATCTCGACGGCAGCTTCAACGGAAACTTTAAAGATAATCGCGGCATCTTGCGCCGTGTCCTGGATTGGTTGTTCTAATGCCTAAACTGTTAAACAAGATCGTCTCCGCGCTGCTCGCAGCGACCTTCCTAATGTGTGCGAGCTCGGCGTTGCCGGCGTCCGCGCAAATCGTGCGGATCAAAGATATCGCAAAGCCGCAGGGCGTCACGAATAACCAGCTCGTCGGCTACGGTATCGTCACAGGTCTGGCCGGTACGGGCGATACGACCTCAGCGCTCTTCACCAGCCACACGATTCAGAACGTTTTACAATCGTTCGGTTTAACGACCGCTTCGCAGGAAGTTCGTACGCGTAACGTTGCGGCGGTCATCGTCACCGCCTCGTTGCCGCCGTTCGCACACTCGGGCGATAATATCGACGTTACCGTTTCATCAATGGGCGATGCTTCGAGCATTCAAGGCGGTACGCTGGTGATGACGGAGCTGAAGGCTGCGAACAATTTGGTGTACGCAACCGCGCAGGGCTCGGTCTCCGTGGGCGGTTTCTCCGTCGATACGGCCGGCGGCTCATCGGTGACGAAAAACCATACGGCCGCGGGTCGCGTTCCAAATGGGGCGATCATTGCGCGCGATATGGTGACGAATATTCAATCGGACGCGCAGGGCTTCTCGTACGTGCTCTCCACGCCGGACTTTAAAACAGCTTCTTCGCTTGCGCGCACGCTCAACCACCGTTTCGGCGGCATCGCCCATGCTGTAGATGCCGAAACCGTTCGCGTCAATCTACCGGGCAATTACAACAACGATCCGGTCAGCTTTCTCGCGGACGCAAGCGATTTAGAACTTCAACAGGACGAACTGGCCAAGGTTGTGATGAACGAGCGCACCGGCACGATCGTGTTCGGCGGCGATATCAAACTCGCGCCCTGCGCAATCGCGCACGGAAACCTTTCGATCACCATCACGACCTCGAACAAAGCCGTCCCATCCGGACCGTTCAACAGCGCGCCGACCGTGATTCAGACCAACACGAGCGTGAAGACAAAAGAGACGGGCCGCCGCCTCACCTTCATCGCTGGAGCTGCAACGCTCTCACAGGTCGTGCGCGCCCTCAACACGATGGGCGTCTCGCCGCGCGATCTCATCGCAATCGTTCAGACACTCCGCCAATCCGGCGCACTCCAAGCGGAGCTTGAAATACAGTGAGCCTAATGCGACGCAGTTTAAAAGGCGCTGCGCCTAGCTCCGCGCCCCCCAACGTAAACGTCGGGGCCCCCCAACTATCGCTCCCTCACGATGCGTTGAACTTCGGCATACCCCGTGGGGTCGCGTAATGGACATCAACAACAAAATTAATCCGAGTACGCTGGCGGCGGAGGCTGCGAAGCTTACGCCCGATCAAAAAGCGGCGCTTGAAAAGTTGCACACCGCTGCGACGCAGTTCGAAGGCGTATTCTTAACAATGCTCTTTAAGGCGATGCACGATACCGTGCCAAAGTCGAGCATCTTCGGCAAAGAAGACAACACCGAGGAGACCTTCAGCGGAATGCTCGATGATCAGCGCGCCCAGACGCTCGCGCAAAGCGGATCGCTCGGAATCGCGAAGGTCATGGAGAACCAGCTGCGGGCGAGCGTGCTCGCGGATTCCCACCACGAAGCAAACGTTCACGTGGACTCCGAGATTAAGCCGTGAAGACGCTAAAGAAACCAAGGTCGCAGTCCGGTTCCTTGCTTAGAGAGCTTCCAAGCAGCAAGGATGTGAGACCGGCCAATGATCATCAGCGCGACGGAGATAGCCAACGCGGCAGCCGCGTACAGAACTTGGGAACCAAGCGTTATTCCATTTCCGTCGAGGCGCGGGCGCATTCTGAAGCCGCATACGATCTCTTGGGCGCGCTCGGCTTACGAAGCGCTGCCTTCGCAACGCGACACCTTAGTGCTCGACTTGCGCGGTCGTATCGTCGCCGGTCGCTACTTCGTGCCGGCGCGGTTGATTGTCGACAAATTGTTGGGAAGATTGTTTATCGATCGCATCGCCAGCTAGAGGCTGCGGCCTCAAAGGGAGGCCACGTATGAGCGATTCCTGGGAAACCTTTGCGCAAGCCCTCTTAGACGAATCGACAAGCCTCCAACGACTCAACGACGCGGCACGCAGACTCACCGACGCCCTCGTTGAAAATGGCACGCTGAAGATCGAAACCGCAGAGCGCGCGCTCGATGCTTGCCGCATCGAACATCAAAAACTGGTCGCCACCCGGCGTGGTATGCAAGTTCGCGGCTTCGGGACGACGTCGCTGCGCGATGTTTGTGCCTATGCCCCGCGTAACATGGCCTACCAATTCAATCAGCGTCTGGCGGAGATAACGTACGGGACCACCTCGCTCTCAATCACTAACAATAACAACAAGGCGTTGATC
>JACRUB010000127.1 GCA_014305015.1 Vulcanimicrobiota bacterium
AAATAAGTCTGCATCCTGATCGGTAAACATTGCATCCGCGAATTTTGTAAGTTGGCCCGTCGACCACATTGTAGTGCGCGTGACCAGAAACGGCGGCACGACTTCGGTGTAGCCGCGTTGCGAATTACGATCGAGGTAATAGCTGATCAGCGCGCGTGAAAGACGCGCGCCGGCGCCGAGCAGAACGCTAAAGCGGCTGCCCGAGAGCTTGGATGCGCGCTCGAAATCGAGAATGCCCAGCGCTTCGCCGATTTCCCAATGAGGTTTGGGCGTAAACGAAAATTCGCGCGGCGTGCCCCATTCACGCACGAGCACGTTGCCGCTTTCGTCGCGTCCTTCGGGCACCGAATCGTCAAGGACGTTGGGCGTTTGCGTAAGCAGGTCGCGAAACCGCGACCCTTCGGTCTCGGGCGAACGCTCCGAGACGATCTTCTCGGCAGTGGAGATTTCCTGGGAGAGCGCGTCGATCTGCGGGCGTAATTCTTTGGCGGCAACGGCTTTATCCGCGGCCCGGCCGATCTGCCCGGAAAGGGCATTTTTCTGCGCCTTTGCGTTTTCAACATCGGTAAGGGCCTTGCGATACTCGGTGTCGAGCGCCAGCAACTCATCAACGAACGATGGGTCGATGCCGCGGCGCTGTGCGGAGCGCCGAACGCGTTCGGGATCGCGGCGAATTAAAGCAATGTCAAGCATGGAGAACGAACGGCGCATTATGCGAGGTGTGCACGCAGTCCTACCCGGACGGGGCTTTGACCACAGCGAACTGATGCCGCCGGGGCAAGCGGTAATTGCGTATCTTGCACGCGCCGAAATCGCTGCGCCCGGTGAAGAAACAGTCGCGCTTGACAGTGCAGCGGGACGCTTTCTAGCGCGCGCCGTTTTCGCTGACCGCGACTACCCGGCCGCAGCGCGCTCGACGATGGATGGATTTGCGCTACGGTCCGCCGACACTCCGGGCCGGTTCCACATCGCAGGCGACGTGCAAATGGGCCAACTCTTTGACGGCGGCATTGGCGCAGGTGAGTGCGTACGTATTCCGACGGGCGGCTTTTTGCCAACGGGTGCCGACGCCGTCGTCCCGATCGAACAAGCGCATGCCGACGGCGATTGGGCCGAGATCTCCGCGGCTGTCCCCGCGAACGATTGCCTCAATGCAGCGGGCGAGGATATGAAGGATGGCGAGGCCATCTTGCAGCGCGGGCGCCGCATCGGCCCATCGGAAATTTCCGTTTTGGCGACGCTTGGAATTGCGCAAGTCGCGGTCTACCGGAAACCTCGCGTCGGCATTATCTCGAGCGGCGATGAATTGGTGGGCGTCGGCGAGCGCGCGGGGCCCGCGCAAATTCGAGATTCCAACCGGTACGCGATCGCCGCTTCGCTCCGGCAAAAAGGCTGCGAAGCGGTCGCATTTCCAACCGTTGCCGACCGGCCGGGGGAACTGGAGAAGGCAATCGGGGAGGCGCTTCCACTTTGCGACGCGCTGATTCTAAGCGGCGGCTCATCGGTAGGGACGGGCGACTTAACGCCCGGCGCCATCAATAATCTCGGTGAGCCGGGGGTCGTCATTCACGGACTGCGCGTCAAGCCGGGCAAGCCGACGGTCTTCGCGCTGCTCGGGCGCAAGCCGGTCCTAGGCCTGCCCGGAAACCCGACCTCCGCGCTTCTGATCCTGGAGGCGGTCATCGCGCCGGTCATCGCAACCCTTACAGGGAGTGCTCAGCGTGCAATGTTAGTAACTGCACTATTAGAAGAAGAACTTACGGCTCGCGCAGGCTGGACGTGGTACGTACCGGTTTGCCTGCGCGATGATGGGGGAAGGTATCTCGCGCGGCCGCTTGCGATTCACTCGTCGTCCGCAAGTCTGCCGGCGCGCGCCACCGGATTTCTCACCATCGGAGAAGATGTTACCGAGATCGCTCGCGGCGCAACCGTGAACGTGCAACCATTAATGGAGGGGCTCATTTGATTTCCGGAATTCGCATCGCTTTGATCGCAAGTGTACTTGCGCTCGCGGCGTGTACGTCAGGCCAGCAGAAACAGGCGCAGGATGCCGCGTCGGCCGCGCCGCAGCAAGCCTCCGATGCAGTGCTCGCAGCGTCGGTAAAAACGAAACTTGCAGCGATCGACGTAGACTCCGCAACGAGCGTCCATGTTGACGCCTCGCATGGCAACGTGACGCTTAGCGGCGACGTTCGCAATCCCGCGCAGCGCGGCGTTTTCGAGAACGCGGCGCGTTCCGTGAACGGCGTCACCGGGTTGACCGACAACACGAAGATCAACCCGAAGCTCCGCGGCGCGCGTGAATCGCTCGGCGATGCGGCGCTAGCCACCAAAGTGATGGGAGCTGTTGCAACGCAAACCGGCGTGAATGCCTTCGGCGTAAAGGCCGCCTCGCGCGACGGCACGGTAACGTTGTATGGCGAGGTTCCAACCCAAGCGATTAAGACAACGATGCTCGAGACGGCACGAAAAGTAAACGGCGTCACCTCCATCATCGATAAGATCTCGATTAAGTCCTAATGGTACGCGCGACCCCGGCGATCGAAGCGATCCCTCCGATGACGCCATTTATCGGGCCCGAGCAGCTGATGCGCGAAGGCGGACACTCCTCGATTTTGCGCCTTGGCGCAAATGAAAGTGCATTCGGACCCTCTCCCAAAGCGGTGCGCGCCATGGGCGCGGAGCTGCCGCGTTTGAGTTGGTACGGAGACCCCGAATCCTACGATTTGCGCGAGACCTTGGCGTCGCGCTTGAAGTGCACGATCGACAATATCAGCGTGGGATCGGGCATCGACGATCTGATGGGGCTTGCGGTGCGCGCCTTTATCGGGCCCGGCGGAATTGCGTTGACCACACGTGGGACGTATCCAACCTTCGCCTTTCATGTAACGGGATACGGTGGCGCGCTCAGCACGATCGGCTATCGCGAAGACGGCCACATTGACGTCGACGGGTTGATTTCCAAAGCGAAGAAACACAAGCCCGCAATTATCTACATAGCAAACCCGGATAATCCGAGCGGAACGATTGCCTCGCGAGATCAGATCGAACGATTGCTCGATGCAACCCCCAAAGAAACGCTGTTGCTACTCGATGAAGCGTACGCCGAATTTGCGCCGGCTGCGTCATTTATGCCGGACGTCATTGACGAGCGGCTGCTGCGCGTACGCACGTTTTCAAAAGCATACGGAATGGCTGGAGCGCGCATCGGCTACTCCGTTTCCTCGGCGCGCGTTGCCGCGACGTTTAATAAGATCCGCTTGCACTACGGCGTGAACCGCAACGCGCAAATCGGAGCGCTTGCCGCGCTCGCGGATGCGGATTTCGTTGCAGAGGTAGTTTCGGAGGTGGACCACGGGCGACGGGACTACTACGCGCTCGCTACAGCACTGGGGCGTAAATACTTGGAATCGTTCACCAATTTTGTCTGCATCGATTATGGGTCAGCCGAAGTTGCGAATGCGGTCGTCAAGGCCCTCCTCGAGCGCGGTGTCTTCATTCGTAAACCTTTTGCACCACCACTCGACGGGCATATCCGCGTGAGCGTTGGGATGGCAGCAGAACGAGCGGCCTTTGCCGAAGCCCTCCGGTCCGTAAAACTGCCATGAGATACGCTGTCGTCTCGGATGTCCACTCCAATCTGGAATCGCTTACCATCATGCTTGCCAAGCTCGATCAAGCGGACGGTTTGCTTTGCCTCGGCGACATGGTCGGCTATGGTCCTAATCCGAACGAGTGCGTCGACCTGCTTCGCGCCCGTTGCACCTCAAGCGTCCTCGGAAATCACGATGTAGCCGCAATCGACAATTTTGGGGTGGAGTATTTCAATGCGGCCGCACGCGCTGCAATCGAGTGGACGCAAGGCGTCATCTCCAAAGAGAACATCGAGTGGCTCAACGAGCTCAGTTATGAAATTCGCGCGCCGGAATATCTGCTTGTGCATGGCGCGCCGGTGAACTACTTCGAATACATTCTCGATAAGCGTGGCGCCGGAAGGGCTTTCCAGAACACCGATGCGCCACTTATTTTCGTTGGGCATACGCACATCGCAGAATATTACCGGCTCGATCCCGATGGATCGATCGCGCACGCTCACATGCAAAACGGCGGAATGCTCACGCTCGATCCGGGCGCCCGTTACTTGGTCAATGTCGGAAGCGTCGGGCAGCCGCGCGATCTTAATCCGGAGGCGTCGTTCGTTTGGTACGATCCGCAAGCGCGTGCGATCGAATTCGTGCGCTATGAATATCCGATCTCGGCGGTCCAGGAGAAAATTCACGAAGCCCACTTGCCGGATTTGTGCGCCTCGCGTCTCGGGATCGGCCGTTAGC
>JACRUB010000212.1 GCA_014305015.1 Vulcanimicrobiota bacterium
CGGCGATTCAAAACTCGCCACACCGCAATGCAGGGTGATTGCCGCCAGCTCGACTCCGTGCTCGCGCAAGCTGGTGAGAACTCGCTGTGAGAATGGGCGCGCCGCCGACGGCATCTCCGACGAACCCGGTTCACGTGCGAAAATCGTCTGATAGTCCGAAAGCGGAAAGCGCTGTGTGATATAACCGTACCGGATTGGTTCGCCGTGGTGCGCGAGATAGGCGTACATGGAATCGGGAAGCTGAAACCATGCATACCAGAGGCGCGGATGCTCGGGTTCAACGGGTGCGATCATGACAACGCCGCCGCCTCCGGGCAACTGCAACTCTTCGCCGCTTACGACGGGCCCGCGCGGTTCGGCCAGCCAGATGCGGCGATCGATCATCGTCGCAACGTGAATGCTTACCGCACTCCCATCTTCGCGATGGGCCTCGATTGCCGCCGGTATCGTCGCCGAATCGTTGACGACTAGTAAGTCGCCTGTCCGCAAAATTAAAGGCAGATCGCAGAACGACGCATGCGAATGCGTTCCCATCGCGCGCTCCGTCCACAACATCCGAACTTCATCGCGTTGGAGGCCGTGGCGCTCGGGCGGAGCAACCGCATCGCGAAGAGCGGGCGCCTGTAGGACGGCAGTGTTCATGCTGGTACCGGAATTGCAAGACAAATGCGTTCGAACGGGCGCTTCATTTCAGCAATCGCATCGAGTAAAGCGCGGGCGCTGGCCGCCGGATCGCGTAATTCACTTGGATCCGCGTCCGGGATCGCATCGCGATGCATCTGCGTATTCATGTCGCCTGGGTCTGCAACCAGAATGCGTAATTGCGTACCTTCGAGTTCTGTCGCAAGAACCCGCGAGAGATGTTCCAGCGCCGCTTTGGTTGCGCCGTACCCGCCCCAAGTTGGATATGCTTGCGCCCCGGCGTCGGAAGTGATGTTGACGATCGTTCCTTGCCCGCCGTTTCGACGCATCGCGCGCAATGCGTGCTGCATGAGATGGACCGGCGCGAAAACGTTGACGTCGAAGAGGTATGTGAGTGTTTCTTGCCCGAGTTGCTCGACTTGCGGGAGCGGCACTTCGCCAAGCGTGGAGGCGTTGTTCACGACCAAATCAAGCGGGCCGACTCGACGAGCCGCCGCAAAGAGATCGTGTACGTGCTGCTTATCGGTGACATCGCCTGCGATCGCAGTGAGGTCATCGCTGTTCAACTCGTCTCGCGCCGCCCCAAGGACGGCCGTGTCTCGCCCGTCGATGATCACGTGGAGGCCTTGGGTAAGCAGCTCGCGAGCAAGCGCTTTGCCCAAGCCACGGGAGCCGCCGGTAATGATTGCTGTATTCATACACCTGCAACCTTACAACCTAAAGTAATGTTGAGGTCAATACCATGCAAGACTTTTTGACGGTGGGGGAGGTGGCCGCCCGCAGCGGCGTCGCCGTTTCCACGATCCACTTCTATGAATCTAAGGGGCTCATCAGCAGCATTCGCAACGCCGGCAATCAGCGGCGGTTCGAGCGAGGGGAGTTGCGCCGGGTGGCGATTATTAAAGTTGCGCAGCGCGCCGGAATCTCGCTGGGAGAAATTCGTGATGCACTTGCGACGCTCCCGACAAAGCGTGCGATTTCAGCACACGATTGGGCGCGTCTCTCTAAACGATGGAAGAAGGACCTCGAAGAGCGCATCGGGCGGCTCGAAGAACTGCGAGATCAGCTCTCAGACTGCATCGGCTGCGGCTGTTTATCGCTCGATACTTGCCCGCTGCGCAATCCAATGGACGTCTTGGCAGAAGAAGGCCCCGGCCCACGTCTGCTGGAGTACGACTAGATGCAACTCTTTGCAGCTTGGCTGCCTTTTCGCGAGTATGCAAGAAGTCAAAGAACAACAGAAACAACCTTCGCCGGCGGGGCGTCCGTTTGCGCCTGCGTTCCTGGGAACATCGCTTTGGTTTGGTTCCTGGGACACCGGTCGTATTTACGAAACGGATCCCAAGAGCGGCGCGGTACGTAACGAATTTGCAGCGCCCGGAAAGCCTTTTGGATTAGCCGCTCTTGACGGTGAACTGCGCGTAGTCACTTCGAACAACGGAGTGGAAGATGACCGGTATCTTTACCGGCTCGTTCCCGGAACGGGCTTTGATCTTGCCAGCAAGATCCCGTGCCCCGACTTGACGGGATCGCATCTTGCGGTCGACGGAGGAGAGCTGTATTTAGCACAACTGCATAATCGCCGTATCTTAGTTTTGTCGAGCGATGGAACGACCCAGCGCAAAATCACTCTGCCCTCCCAAATCGCCGGGATGGGTTTTCGAGACGGCAAGCTCTACGTGATTGCAGCGGACGAAGATTTTGAGGATTTGCGTTTCGCAACGCTGAGCGGAGACCGGGAAACACCGCAGCTCTCGGAAATTGCAAAATTGTCTTCGGTAGCGCGCTGCCTCGCGTTCGATGGTCAGGCATGGTGGACTTCTTACCGCGAGGAAAATGAGATCGTTTCGTTCACCGTTTAGACGTCTTCGAAACCTAGGAGCAGCTTACATAGCAGCTCGTTGAGCTGTTGCTGCTCCCGCGCCGTAAGCGCGGCGAGTTGACGTTCTTCGTTAGCGACGTGTTTGGTGGCGGCAGAATCGATTAACGCTTTTCCCTTTGCGCTCAGGCGTACGAGCGTGCCGCGGCGGTCGTTCGGGTCGGGCCGGCGGGAGACATAGCCGGCTTCTTCCAACCGGTCGATCCGGTTGGTCATTGCACCTGACGTGAGCATCATTTCGCGATACAATTGCGTCGGCGTTAGTTCGTAGGGTGATCCCGAGCGGCGCAGCGACGCGAGTACATCGAAAGTGTCTCCGCCGAGGCCGGACTCAGCATGCGTTTCATCAAGGCGTGGGCGTAACGCGGCTGCAGCACGCTGGATGCGGCCGACTAGCCCCATCGCGCGCAGTTGAAGATCCGGCCGCTCGCGCTTCCACTGCACGAGAATCTTGTCGATGCGGTCTTGCATATCTCAATATTAAGATACTTGACAATCGCTTCCTGCCCGGGTACCTTAACATCAAGATATATGAACATTCACATTCAAGCGCTCGAGCCGCCACCGACAACTGGCCCGTTCAGGTTGGACGGAGCCGGAAACGATCATCGACCTTTTTCCGCCTGCGTTGCACCGAAGTGACAGCGCAGGCACGAACTTGAATCACATCGCCTTTGACGTGCGCGAGAGTTCTGCCGAGATCGAAGAATTCTTGCAGAGCCGCGCGATTGAAATCGAGCGCCGCTCGGGGCACACGTTCGGCGCGCGCGGCCAGTCGCATCTCTCGCTGTACATTCGAGATCCGGACGGCAATGTGGTGGAGCTCCGCTCATATGCAGGCTGAACGTTTTCTGCTCCGGCCGCGGAAAAGCCGTTCGACATTCGGCGCGTTACCAGTCTGAAACCGATTTTGGCGTAGCAGTGTTTTGGGCATTGTTACGTTTGTTGCCGGAGGTCAAAGTGAGCGTCCCTAAAGCGCTGCCTTGGATTGCGCTTGTTACCGTGTGGATTGTATGGGGTTCGACCTACCTCGGCATCCGGGTCGCCGTGCACACGATTCCGCCATTCTTAATGGCGAGGACGCGATACATCATCGCAGGGAGCCTGCTGTACGCGATTTTGCTGGTGACTAACCGCGCGCAACATCGGTGGCCGTCGCGCGTAGCGTGGAAGTCGCTTGCGATTCGTGGATTTGCGCTCCTTGTTGTCGGCAATGGGCTTGTGTGCTTTGCAGAGCAACAAATCGCCTCGAGCGTAGCGGCTCTTTTGGTCGCTACGGTGCCGATGTTCATGATCGTCATTGAGGCACTCTCAGTAAAGAAGCGGGTCGCCGGCTGGTCCATCGTTGGGCTCGCGACCGGCAGTCTCGGCATTGTGATGCTCGTCGGACTTCCGGGCGGCGCGATGCCGATCGTTCCCGCGATTCTACTTATTGTTGCGGCCCTCTCGTGGGCGGCCGGGTCCGTCTATGCGCATCAGCGCGAGGAAGGCCAAATGAGTCCATTTCAACCGGCTTTGGAAATGGTCATCGGCGGTACCGGTTTGCTTATTGTCGGACTCATAGCCGGCGAACTTCAAAATTTTGCATTCGCGAACGTGTCGCGTTCATCGCTGCTCGGAATGGTATGGCTCATTGGACCCGGTGCGATGCTCGGGTATTCTGCCTATGCCTATGCGATTCGCATGCTGCCGACGGGAATTGTGTCTACGTATGCTTACATTAATCCGGCCGCGGCGCGGGATTCTAGAACGTTTCATATTAGGCGGTTTCATCGTGCG
>JACRUB010000151.1 GCA_014305015.1 Vulcanimicrobiota bacterium
AGACGCGCTGGATTTAGGTTCCAGTGGGGCAACCCATCCGAGTTCGAGTCTCGGCCTGCCCACGGTTCCGTAAAATCCGGCAGCGTTTTTTTACGCGGAAGTAGCTCAGTGGTAGAGCATCGCCTTGCCAAGGCGAGGGTCGCGAGTTCGAATCTCGTCTTCCGCTCCATTTTAGTCCCGGAGAATCACCATTACAACGTCGACGCTCACCAAGCTCGCGCCTACCGAGGTCGAGCTGGAAATCCCCATCACGCAAGACGAAATTAGCGCCGCGGAAGAGCGCGCGTTCAAGCGGCTCGCGCGCAATGCGAAAGTGCCGGGATTCCGTCCGGGAAAAATTCCGCGCAAGGTGTTCGAGCAGAACTACGGCGCGGAAACCATCAACAGCCAAGCCATGGAAGATATCGTGCCGGAAGCGTATACCCGCGCTGTGCGCGAACACGATATCGAGCCGGTTGAGCGCCCGCATATGGAACTGCTCCCACAAGAAGACGGCAAACCGATCCGCATCAAAGCGACGGTTTCCGTGCGCCCCGCAATCGAGCTGAAGAAGTATAAGGGCGTTGTCGTTGAGGCCGATCCTGTGACCGTTACCGATGACGACATCGAGCGCAGCCTGCAAGCGCTTGCGCGCGACCGCGCGACGCTCGTGCCGGTAGAGCGCGCCGCCAAAGTCGGCGATTATGTCGTTGTGGATTTCGAAGGCAAGATCGACGGCGTGCCATTCGAAGGCGGCACCGCCGAGAACCAAACGACCGAGCTCTCAGAAGAACGGTTCATTCCCGGTTTTGCAACCGGAATCGCCGGTATGAACGCCGGTGAGACTCGCGATGTAGCGGCCACGTTCCCGCAAGACTATACCAAGGAAGATCTGGCCGGAAAAGATGCCGTCTTCACGGTGAAGCTTCACGATGTCAAAGAGATGGAATTGCCGGCCATCGACGACGAATTTGCCAAAACTGTTTCGAAGAACGAAACGCTGGCCGACCTGCGCGAAGACGTACTCAAGCGCTTGCACGCGATCGCCGAAAACAAGTCGCGCAAAGACGTCGGCAATAAACTCATGGACAAGCTCCTGGAGCAGCATGATTTCCCGCTGCCGGAAATCATGGTCGAACACGAACTCGACAACATGCTCCAAGATGCGCGGGGATTCGCAGCGCGGATGAGCCTGTCTTGGGAAGACTACCTCAAGACGACCAATAAGAAGGAAGACGAGCTGCGCACCGAGTTTCGCACTGATGCGGAGAAGCGCGTCAAGGGAACGCTCCTCATTGAGGCGATTGCAAAAGCCGAGAACATCAACGCCACGCCGGCAGACGTTCAGGCCGAACTCTCCGCCCTCGCCGAGCAATACGGCCAACCAATCGAGCGTATCAAGCAGGCGTTGGGAAATAACCTCCTTTCGCTCATGGACGGCATCGTCCGAAGCAAGACCATGGACTGGTTAATCGAACAAGCCGAAACCAAAGAAGCAACTCCCAAGAAGTAACCGGAGTTAGGGATACTGCTGGGCCCATGCTTCGACACGCTCAGCATGACAATTATCTAAGGAGAGCATGCGATGGGTCACCTCGTTCCAATGGTCGTCGAGCAGAGTGCGCGGGGCGAACGCGCCTTTGACATTTACAGCCGCCTGCTCAAGGACCGCATCGTGTTCGTCGGCGGCCCGATCGACGATCATCTGGCCAACCTCGTAATCGCTCAGCTGCTCTTTCTCGAGCGCGAAGACCCCGATAAAGACATCGACATGTACGTCAATAGCCCCGGCGGCAGCGTTACGGCAGGCCTGGCGATCTACGACACCATGCGGTACATCAAGCCCGATGTCGCGACCATCTGCGCCGGCATGGCGGCCTCCATGGGTTCCATCCTCTTAACTGGGGGCGCCCCTGGGAAGCGCTTTGCGCTACCCCTGGCCAAGATCCTGATCCATCAGCCTTGGGTCCAGCAGGTCGGCGGCCAGGCCACTGACATCGAGATCCATGCCCGGGACCTCATCGCTACTCGCCGCATGCTTGCCGGTATCTATGAAGAGACGACCAAGAAGCCGATCGAGCAGATTCTTAAGGATATCGAGCGGGATTTCTACATGACCGCCCAAGAAGCGGCCGAATACGGTATTATAGATAGTGTGATCCGCAAGGACACTCGGGCGGCGGCCGCGCCAACGTCCACGTAATCGCGCACATTAGTGCAGGGGCAACATGTTTCGGTTCGGAGATGAAAAAGGTCAGCTCAAGTGCAGCTTCTGCGGTAAATCGCAGGAGCAGGTGCGCAAATTAATTGCGGGCCCCGGCGTTTACATTTGCGACGAATGCATCGAACTCTGCAACGAGATCATCGAGGAAGAACTCTACAAGAACGTCGATGAGAATCTGCGGCTCCGCAATATTCCTAAGCCCAAAGAAATCAATCACATCCTCAATCAGTACGTCATCGGGCAAGAGCGCGCTAAGAAGTCGCTCGCGGTTGCGGTGTACAATCACTATAAGCGCGTGAACATGGGCGCCTCGGCGGACGACATCGAGCTGCAGAAGTCCAACATTCTGCTCGTCGGCCCCACAGGCTCGGGAAAAACCTACCTCGCGCAGACGCTCGCGAAGATATTAGATGTGCCGCTCGCGATGGCGGATGCGACTTCTCTGACGGAAGCCGGCTATGTCGGCGAAGACGTCGAGAATATTCTGCTCAAGCTCATTCAAGCCGCGGACTACGACGTCAAACGCGCTGAAAAAGGCATTGTCTACATCGATGAGATCGATAAGATCGCGCGCAAGAGCGAGAATCCGTCGATCACCCGCGATGTTTCCGGAGAAGGCGTGCAGCAAGCACTTCTGAAGATTTTAGAAGGTACGACCGCCAACGTTCCACCCCAAGGCGGCCGCAAACATCCGCATCAAGAGTTTATTCAGATTGATACCACGAACGTGCTGTTCATCTGCGGCGGCGCATTCGACGGGCTCGATCGCATTATCGAAGGCCGCGTTGCGAGCAACGCGCTCGGTTTCCGCTCGCAGCCCGAGAGCAAGAAAGATCAAAAAGTCGGCAAGCTGCTCGAGCAACTGATGCCCGAAGATCTGCTCAAGTTCGGCTTGATTCCGGAATTCATTGGCCGTTTGCCGATTGTGGTCACGCTCGATGCGCTCGATGAGTTAGCCTTACGCCGGATTCTCGTCGAGCCGCGAAATGCGCTCGTGCGCCAATTCCAAAAGATCATGGGAATGGACGGGGTCGAACTTACGTTCACCAAAGAGGCGCTCATTGCGATTGCCATCAAAGCTCAGAGCCGCAAAACCGGCGCTCGCGGCCTGCGTTCAATCTTAGAAGAAGTGATGCTGGACGTCATGTACGACCTACCGTCACTTACCGGTGTAAAGAAATGCGTAATCAACAAAGAAGTTATCGACAAGAAAGAGCAACCGACGCTCATTTACAGCGACCGTCAAAAGGATATGCCCGCATAGGTACCCACGCCATGGACAAGCTGTCGAAGCATGGCCTTGCGGCCGTGCTTCTTATTTGTGTCTGCGCGGGAGCGGCATTCGCAGCACCGAGCGTAGGCGTGCCGAGCATTCCGGTGGCGCATGGGAGGGGCCAGGTCGTTTTCGGCGACATGCCGGTCGTGCCGGGAAGCTTTCCCGATTACGGACAACATCGTTTTAGCCTTGCCGGAAACCCGAAGGTCAGACCGCAAGCGTTTAATTACGGCACCGCGGCTTCCCCGTGGAATGTACTCGCTTGGTACCGCTATCAAATGCCGCATTACGGTTGGCACATCGATAACATCCGCACAAATTATCCCGCCCTGAATGACGCCGCCCTACTTGCAAGCAGTCGTGGTGAAGCAGTCACGGTGGTGGTTGAATACGGCGAAAGAGGCGGCTCGCGCGTAAGCATTGTCAAGCTCAACTCCACGCGATAACGTGAGCGACGGGGCCCAAAACAAAGCTTACGATCCGAAGAGCGTCGAGCAGCGGCACTACGAGCGGTGGGAAAAGGCGGCACTCCTTCATGAAGAGCCGGACCCCGCGCGTCCTCCCTATATCGTTTGCATGCCGCCGCCCAATGTTACGGCGCGTGCGCACATTGGACACGGCTCGACGTATACGCCTCAAGACGTGCTCGTGCGCTACCATCGCATGCTCGGAGAGAATGCGGATTGGCTGCCCGGCACGGATCACGCCGCAATCGCAACCGAAGCTGTTCTCATACGACAGCTCGCTGCGGAAGGCAAATCGCGTGAATCGCTCGGACGCGAAGCGTATTTACAGCTCGCCTGGGAGTGGTCGCGGCAAACCGGCGGCACGATCGACGAGCAATTCCGAAGATTGGGATTCGGGCCCGACTGGCAACGCAGCCGTTTTACGATGGACGACACTATGTCCGCCGCCGTCAACAAGGTTTTCGTTCAACTCTATCGCGAGGGACTGGTCTACCGCGGGAAACGGCTCATCAACTGGGATCCCAAGTCAAAGTCAACCATCTCCGATGCGGAAATCGATCACGAAGAGCGCGACACGTATCTTTGGCGCGTCCGCTATCCGTTCTCCAAAAACTCTAAAGACGGCATTGAGATTGCCACGACGCGTCCCGAGACCATTCTTGCGGATGTCGCGATCGCAGTTCATCCCGATGATGAACGCTATAAGGCCCTGATTGGACAGACCGTCCTCGTGCCGCCGCTCCTTGAGCGCGCGATTCCGATCATCGCAGATGCGGTTGTCGATCGTGAATTCGGGACGGGCGCGGTCAAAGTGACGCCGGCACATGATGCAACCGATTACGAGATCGGTCAGCGCCATAAATTCGAGATGCCCTCGGTCATCGATCCCCAGAGCATCATCACCGGAGAAGATGTGGCTGTTGGACGCTTTGCGGGCATGGACAGTTCGGCGGCGCGCGATGCGATCGCGAACGACATCGATGCGCTCGGCTTGCTCATCGAGAAAAAGCCGTACACGCACAAGGCTGCTATTAGCGAGCGCTCGGGCGCAATCGTCGAACCGATGCTCTCTTTGCAGTGGTTCGTTAGCATGAAACCGCTGGCAGGACCGGCGCTTGGTGCCTACCATGAGGGGCGCATCCGGTTTGTTCCGGAGCGCTATGGCCGCACGTACGAGCAGTGGCTGCAAAATATTCGCGATTGGAATATCTCGCGCCAGGTCTGGTGGGGACACCAGCTTCCCGTTTGGTACACGCCCGGCGACGATGTCATTGTAGCGGAAACCGAAGAAGAAGCGCAGAGCATTGCGCGAGAACGGTTCGGCGGCGCACAATTGCGGCGAGATTCCGACACGCTCGATACCTGGTTCTCGAGTGGCCTGTGGCCGTTCTCGATTTTAGGATGGCCGGAGAAGACATCTGAACTCGAACACTGGTATCCGTCTTCCGTGCTGGTTACCGGCTGGGAGATCATTTTTCTGTGGGTTGCGCGCATGGTAATGCTCGGCCTCAAGTTCATGGGTGAGGTTCCTTTTCCGGACGTTTTTATTGCGCCGCTGGTGTTCGATGCGCAGGGGCGCAAGATGAGCAAGTCGCTCGGCAATGCGATCGATCCGCTCGACATGGTTGAGAAATACGGGGCCGATGCGTTTCGCATGGGCATGATGCGCCAGATGCGCCTGGAAGGCCAAGAGCTTCGCTTTCAAGAGTCGCGCTGCGAAGAGGCGCGCAATTTCAACAATAAGATTTGGAATGCGAAGAATTTTGCGCTCAGCTTGCACGAAGGCTTGCCAGGTGCGCTGCATTTACCGGCATCGGACACTTTGAGCCTTGCGGATAAGTGGATCCTTACGCGGCTTGCCGATACAGTCATTGCAACCTCGGGCGCACTGAACGGCTATGACTTTGGAACCGTAGCCGAAACGCTCTGGAAATTTATCTGGTACGAACTCTGCGATTGGTATATCGAAGCCGCGAAGATAAAAACGGAGAGCCGCGCGGCGGTGCTTTCATTCGTGCTCAACCACGCCATGCGCTTGCTGCATCCGCTTGCACCGTTTATCACAGAAGAAGTATGGTTGTCGCTGCCGCATGACGGTCTTTCGATTGTGACGGCGGCCTGGCCTGATGAGGCGGAGATTCCCGTCGACCGCGAAGCGGCCGCTGCGTTCAGTTCGATTCAAACGTATCTCGAGACCTTACGCGAGTACAAAGCGTCGCTCGGCATGCCGGCGCGGGCAAAAATAGAAGTGCGCGCTCCCACGAACTTTCCAGAGGATGCCGCCGTGCTCGTGGAAGCGCTCGGTCCCTGCGAGCTCGCGCGCTCGTTGCCGGCTCGGGAAACCGCGCATTTTTCGGAGTGGTTTTCTTGCCTTGAAATCGCCGCGCCGAAGGACTTCCTGCGCGAGCGCTATGCCAAAGACCGCACACGCCTGCTTGCCGAAACGGAGCGCTTCCGGCGCAAACTCGAAGATGAGAAGTTCGTTGGCAAGGCGCCGGCCGCAGTCGTAGACAAAGAACGGGAGAAGTTGAATACCGCCGCAGCGGAGCTATCCCGTGTGGAGGCGGCCCTCAAAGAGATTGGAGAGTAGGTTGAGCCGGATCCTCATTGGCTCTTTGGAGATTGAGCGGATCATTGCCCGTTTGGCACATCAAATTATGGAGCCGGAGGATGCGAGACAGAATCTCTACATCATAGGCTTGCGCCGTGGCGGTGAGCAGCTTGCGCACAGAATTGCCGACCAGATCGAAGCGATCGGCGGCATCGCTCCGCCCCTAGGGTTTCTCAACATCAACTTGTATCGCGACGACGACGTTTCGCACACGTTGCCAGACTCGCAAATTCCGGCCGACGTTGTGGGGCGCACCGTCGTGCTAGTCGATGATGTTCTGTTCACGGGGCGCACCGTTCGCTCTGCACTTGACGCAGTTACGGATCTCGGACGGCCGGCGGCAATCCGCTTATGTGTCCTTGTCGACCGCGGCTTGCGCGAGTTGCCGATTCAGCCGGACTATCTCGGCCGGTTCATCCCGACCGGCCGCACCGAACGGGTCGAAGTCCGAATCGGACGCACTGCATTGCCGACTGACGAGGTCGACGTTCTTGCGAGCTAGGCGCAGCCTCATCGATCTGGACGACCTCCACTCGAGTGAGATCGATTATATTTTCAAACGCACGGCGCATTTCGAACATGAGTTGCCGCCACGAACGCTGCTGGCGGGCCTCGCATGCATGAATCTATTTTTCGAGCGAAGCACCCGTACCATTGCTTCATTCACGCTCGCGGAGCAACGGCTGGGCGCCGACATCATCTCGCTCTCACCCCAAGAATCGAGCTTGGGGAAGGGTGAAACGATCGAAGACAGCGCGATTACACTTGCGGCAATGGGTATCTCCGTGCTTATCATCCGCCATCCGGAGGCTGGCTTTCCGCGACGCCTTGCCCTGGCGTTCGACGGCCATGTGATCAACGGCGGAGACGGCGCGCACGCGCACCCAACGCAAGCCTTGCTCGATATCTACACACTGTGCAAAGAGTTCGGCGACCTACGAGGGCGCAAGATTGCCATCGTCGGCGATATTCTGCACAGTCGCGTTGCGCATTCCAACATTCAAGGCCTCAAAGGAATGGGAGCCGAGGTCATCCTGGTCGGCCCCGAAGCATTTCTGCCGGATTCGTTTAAGAACGACGGCGTGCGCGTCGAACGAGATTTTGATAAAGTGCTGCCCGAATGTGATGCAGTCGTCTTATTGCGCATTCAGCGCGAGCGATTCTCAACCGCCGGCGTCGCGATTACGGACGATGAATACATCAAGGCGTACCGCCTAGATGGCAAGCGCCTCAAAGAACTCAAGGAAGAAACCATCGTCATGCATCCAGGGCCTTACAATCGCGGAATAGAGCTGGCGGACGATGTTCTTACCTATGCCGGCTGGCGATATGCAAATCAGGTCCGCCACGGCGTCTTCGTCCGCATGGCGGTTCTCGATTTTCTGGTTAACGGGCAACAAAGCCTCAACTGATGCTCATCAAGGGTGGCCGCATAATCGATCCGGCGCAGGAGCTGGACGGCGTATTCGACCTGGGTATCACGAACGGCGTTATCGATCGCATTGCTGAACATCTGGAACCGCACGCGGGCGAAGAAATAATCGATGCAACGAATTGCGTTGTTGCGCCTGGTTTCATAGACATGCACGTGCATTTGCGCGAGCCTGGCTTCCCTGAGAAGGAAACCATTGCGACCGGCGCGGCTGCAGCCGTGGCCGGTGGATTTACCGCGGTTGCATGCATGCCCAATACGAATCCAGCGATCGATTCACCGCAGATCGTTCAGCAGATTTTGACGATTGCCGGGAATGCCAAGCTCGCCCGCGTGTATCCCGTCGCCGCAATAACCCGTGCGCGCGCCGGAGCGGAGGAGCTCGACTACGCTGCTCTGCAAGCGGCCGGCGCTGTTGCGTTTAGCGATGACGGAAATACGGTCATGAACGCGGGAGTCTTACGGAGCGCTGCGCTCGCGGCCGGAAACGTGAGCGGTTGTTTTATCTCGCATTGTGAGGACGAACACATCAAGCTGGATGCCGTTATGCATCTCGGTGCGGCCTCCGAGAAGTTGGGACTTCCGGGAAGTCCGGCGGTGGCGGAAGACATCATCGTCGCGCGCGACCTGCAGATTGCAAAGAATACCGAAAAAGCCTGGCACATCGCGCATCTTTCTACAAAGGGTTCCGTTTCGCTGATGGATTGGTCGCGCTCCCAGGGCGTCATTGCGACGTGCGAGGTCGCGCCGCATCATCTGCTCTTTATCGACGAGAGTATTGCAGAGCTCGGCTCTCGCGCAAAAGTAAACCCGCCGCTCCGCGAGCGCGACGATGCGGCTGCACTGCGTAACGCCGTGCGTGAAAGCAAGATCGATGTCTTCGCGACGGATCACGCTCCGCATACGGCGGAGGAAAAGTCCGCAGACATCTCCACCGCGGCGGTCGGGTTTACCGGCCTAGAGATTGCCGTCGGCGCGTACGCGCTGGCGATACCCGATTTGCCGCTGCGCCGATTCATTGAGTTACTCTCGACCAATCCTGCACGGGTACTGGGGGTGCCGGGCGGCACTCTCAAGCTCGGCACAGTTGGCGATGTTACGATCTTCGCCGATCGCAAATGGATTGTAGAGAGTGGGAAATTCTATTCCAAGGGCAAGGCAACGCCCTTTGAGGCCATGAATCTGCCGCGACGTGCAATTGCAACAATTGTCGGCGGCGAGCTGAAGATGCATGAAGGCCGGGTGCTTCAGTGAAGCGCGCGTCGCTGTTTCTTGCCGACGGAACCCGCTTTGACGGCGAAGGCCTCGACTACGAGGGACTTGCACTGGGCGAAGCAGTGTTCTATACAGGCATGACCGGCTATGAAGAAGCGCTTACCGATCCGTCCTACGCCGGACAAATCCTAACATTCACTTATCCGATGATCGGCAACTACGGGATCTCCGGAACGGCTGCGCAATATCCGCGCGCGTGCGTGGCGGGCGCGGTAATCAAGCGCATCAGCCGGCATCCGTCGCACTTCGATTCGCAAGTCGACTTGCCGCACTGGCTCATCGGAGAGCGCATTCCGACGCTCGTGAATGCCGACACGCGCTCGATTACGATTACCCTGCGCGAACACGGCACAATCTGGGCGGCACTCGCCGTTGGCGACGCGGCGCTGGCAGAAGCAGAAGAAAAACTGGTAGCCTTTACGCGGAGCGCAACGACAAAGGGACTCGTTCCGAACGTTGCTACACGCACAGAGCACCATGAGGGTTCTAGCGATGGTCCGCACATCGTGCTCATCGACTGCGGCGTGAAGGCCGCCGTCATTCGTGAACTAGCGGCCCTTGGTGCATCGATTACGGTCTTACCGTATAACGCGACAAAAGAGCAAATTCTCGCGCATAACCCGCAAGCCGTCGTCATCTCACCAGGCCCCGGCGATCCGACCGATTTGCCGCAAACTATCGAGGTGCTGCGCACAATGGTTGGAGAGCGGCCCCTCTTCGGCGTCTGCTTAGGGCATCAGTTGCTCGCCCTCGCATGCGGCGCGAAGACGTTCAAGTTACCGTACGGACATCGCGGCGGCAACCAACCGGTCAAGGATCTCATTGCGGACGAAGTGCTCGTGACCGCGCACAATCACGGGTACGCAGTGGATGCAGCGTCGCTGCCCGACCAGCTGCAGCAAACTATGGTGAATCTCAACGACGGCACGAACGAGGGATTCCGGCACCGGGACCTTCCGATTTCAGCCGTGCAGTTTCATCCGGAAGCATCGCCCGGTCCGTTTGATGCGCGACGTCTTTTCGCACAATGGCTGGACGAAGCCAAGCTGCCCCGCTAGCACTAGCGGCGTTCCTTGCCCTGGGCCTTGCGCAGAGTTCCGCGCAGACCTTGCCGCGCTTGCACGTTCCTTCCTTTTCGCTGCGTGCCGATGCGCTGCATCCGCAGACTGAAAAGCCGTTTCATCTCATCATCAGCGCTCATTTTAAAGAGGAACTAAAGTCCGTCGATTTTATCGTGCTGCCAAATTTGGCGGAGCTCGAACTCTTGGGCTCCGAACGACACACTCTAAGCGGCAATGCGGGCACGGATTATAGCGAGACGCTGACCGTGATTGCGCACCGCTCGGGCAACATGCATGTGGCCCCCGCCTATTTTGTCGCAGTCGACGGACGGGACGGTAGACCGAAGCGCTTTAGCACGAACGATCTCGTGTTAATGGTTGAGGGCGGCGCGCTCGAAAATCCGTTCGCGGGGGTTCGCCACTTGGTGGTCACCATCGTAAAGATGCTTGCCATTCTGGTCGCAGTCTTTGTAATCGCGGCAATCTTTTTCAGGCGACGAGCCCGTGGGGTTGTAGCCGCGCCACAGCCTCAGACCGTTGTATTGCCGCCGCCCGTCCCTGTCCGGTCTCCAAAAGATCTCTTGCGCGAGCAGTGGGCGGCTCTTCGGGCAAACCGGAGCCGAGCGAGCGTGATGCAAGCCCGGAAAGCACTATGGGCAATGGCCGGCGCGAGCGAGGGCGAAACCCTTGCCGATGTCCTCGGGCGCCTGCAGGGGCGATCACCGGAACTGCACCCGCTGCTGCGCCTCACAGAGCGCGCTGCCTTTGTTGCAGATGCCTACTTGCAAGGAGCAATTGACGATATGATTCTTGGTCTCGAGCAGTACCTCGCATGACAACTGCGTCGACGCGCCCCGCCCAGCTCATCGCTGCTCTCCAAGAGACGATAGTCGGTCAGCGCAGCGTTGTAGAAGCGCTCGTCCTCGGCTTAATTGCAAACGGCCACGTATTGCTCGAAGGACCACCTGGACTGGCCAAGACGCTCGCGTGCCGCGCTCTTGCGGCTGCGCTCGACGGCGACTTCAAACGCATCCAGTTCACGCCCGACCTTTTGCCGAGCGATATTGTCGGCACGCGCATCTTTGATCAGCAAGCTGCAAGCTTCAGTACGACGCTCGGCCCGATTTTCGCAAACGTCGTGCTGGCCGACGAAATAAACCGCGCGCCCGCAAAAGTGCAGTCGGCACTGCTTGAGGCAATGCAAGAACGGCAAGTGACGATCGGGCCGCAGACGCATCCGCTTCCGTCACCGTTTATCGTTATGGCGACGATGAATCCGCTCGATGCGGATGGCACCTATGCGTTACCGCTGGCGCAAATGGATCGCTTTCTGCTCAAAGTAAACGTTGACTATCCGAACCGCGAAGAAGAAAGATCGATTCTCGAACGGTTCGCAATGCACGATACTCCGTTCACGCGAGGAGCAGCCACGCTCAGCGATGTCTTGGCGTGGCAGCAAGAAGCGCACGAGATTCACCTCGATGCCAAACTGAAGAACTATATCATCGAACTCGTTGCGGTCACTCGCGATCCAAAAGGGAACGGCATTGCGGTCGACCATCTGATCGAGCGAGGCGCGAGCCCCCGTGCGACCCTTGCAATCGCATTTTTGGCACGCGCAAAAGCACTCATGGATGGCCGGACTTATGTGTTGCCCGATGATGTACGGGCGGTGGCGGCGCTTGCACTACGGCACCGCGTCGCGTTCAACTATCGCGTGGTCACGGAAAACGTGAACCCCGAATCCGTGATCGCAGCCTTGATCGCGGCGGTTCCGGCGCCGTGACTACCCAGCTGCGCAACGCTCTGCTTCGGGGAAAACGGCGGCCACGGAACTTCGGCGCAGGTTCGCCGACGAACTTCCGCGGTGACGGGTACGAATTCGCAGAGCTGCGTCAATATGTCGCCGGCGACGATACGCGGCGGATCGACTGGGCAGCAACCGCGCGCGCCGGAACGTTACAAACGCGGGTTGTCCTCGAGGACGTCGCGCTAACGCTTGCCGCCATCATCGATGACTCACCCTCGATGCAGCTCGGAAGAGCGCGCCCGCTAACCGCCGCCGCGACTGAGGCGATGACGACATGGTACGAGGCCGCGCTCGCCGATGACAGGTGCGCGCGGATCACCGCGACCGGCTTAGTTGCCCCGCTCGGCATGCGTGGGTTTCGCAGCGCCCTCGCCTGCGCAAATGCTCGCTCCACAGGCGTGACGCTCGCACTTCCTCGCGCATTTGATATTGCGCGTGCCGCACTCCCACGCGGTGCAGCATTGCTTGTGGTAAGTGATTTCTTCGATTTACCGGACGACGCTGACCGGATGCTGGGCGAGCTCGGCGTGCTATTTGACTGCACCGCGCTGTTCGCCCGCGATCCGTGGTACGATGGATTGCCGCTAGGCGGATTCGTGCGATTGCAAGATGCGGAGACCGGCGCGCAGCGCCAGTTCTTTATCGGGCGCAAACAGCGGGCGCATTATGTTAAATCCGTCGCACAACGTGAGGAGTTGCTTTCCAAGCGTCTCGGGGACTCGGGCTGGCGCACCGGGCTCCTGCACGAAGACGACGGGCGCCAGTCCTTGCTCCAGGCCTTTGGTCTGCGATGAGTTTTACAAACCCCGCGCTCCTACTTGTTGCCGTGTTGCTGTGCCTTGCATGCTCTTTTCTATTGCGGTGGGTGCAGGGCCGCAAGAGCGCCCAAACACTGGCATATACCAATCTCGCCTTCCTGGATGCGGCGGTCGCCGCGCCGGTCTGGCCGGGGCGTGTCTTAGTCGGTGCGTTGCTGCTCTCTGTGGCACTTCTTGGAAGCGCACTTGCGGGACCACATCTCACCGCGCGCGTTCCCGCCAAGGACGGAAGCGTCGTTCTCTGCATCGATACGTCCGGCTCAATGACGTCCCAGGACGTCGCGCCGACCCGCGCTGAGGCAGCCAAAGCCGCTGCTCGAACGTTCATCAGCGAGCTTCCCGCCGGAACCAAAGTTGGGGTCGTTACTTTTTCGACTGCAGCGCAGCTCATCCAGCCATTGACTCCCGATCATCAGGCGGCGCTCGATGCGCTCGCCAGAATTCCGGAACCCAACGGCGCGACGGCAATTGGGGACGCGCTTGCCCTTGCCGCACAACAGCTTCCGAATACCGGGCACCGCGCGGTGGTGCTGGTCACCGACGGCGTCAATAACAACGGTGTCGATCCGCTCGAAGTGGCAAAATTTCTTGCGACCAAGCACGTGCCGGTTTACACCATCGGAATCGGTACGAATGACAGCGGCCAACTCATTCCCGGTACGAACGAAGCGGCAACCATTGACGAAGATGCTTTGAGGGCCCTCGCGGATGCCGGAGGCGGCGCGTACGTGAAAGCCGCCGATGCGCAACAACTCAAGAGCGCGCTCGCGCAGCTCGGACGTACCACTATTCTCGAAAAGAAGAAGATCGACGCAGCAATGCCCTTTGCATTTGCCGGGGGCTTGCTATTGATCATCACGCTGTTCGGGGGTATGGCGATGGGACGAATACCATGAGTATGTGGGAACCATTTCGCGAACCGGCACGCCGGGCGATCGTGCTCGCACAGGAAGGCGCCCAGCGGTACCAGAGCGATCACATCGGCACCGAGCACATCACGCTTGGTATTCTGGAGATTGACGAGAGCCCGCTCTTGCCGCTCTTTGAGGAGCGCGGCCTGAACATTGATGCGTACCTCGATCGAGTTCGGCGCAGTGCCGTGGCCGACGCTGCGCGCGGCGGCCAAGAGCGTGAAATGATCTTTACCCCAAACGCAAAGCAGATGATCGAATTTGCTTTTGAGCGTGCCCGGACGCTGAATCACAGATTTATTTCTACCGAGCATTTGGTCTCGGCACTCGTTCGAATGCCAAAATGCGCTGCGGCTAAATACCTCATTGAATTGGGCTTCGACCTCCAAGCAATCGTTGCGAGAATGACGGAGCAACTGGAAGCCCTTACCCGTGTCGATCAGAGAGACATTGCCACCTCACGCCGGTCCTACTTACGTGCGGCTCTGCTGGAAAGCGCTGTGGACGCCGACCCGATCGCGCAGTTGCAGCGTTGGATTGCCGAAGCGGTGCAAGCAGAAATCATCGAGCCCAATGCGATGAGCATTTCCACCGTGGACGAGCGGGGACAGCCGTCCTCAAGAATTGTGCTGTTACGCGGAATAGAGCAACGCGGCTTGGTGTTCTTTACAAGTTACCTAAGCCGCAAAGGAACGGAGCTTCAAAAGAATCCGCGTGCGGCGCTGATGTTTTATTGGCCGGAGCTGGAACGCCAGGCGCGCATTGAAGGCTCGGTCGAGCAAGTAAGCGATGAAGAGTCCGATGCATACTTCGCACAGCGGCCGCGTGGCCACCAGCTCTCCGCTTGGGCATCAGAGCAAAGCGAGCCTGTGGAGTCACAAGCATTATTAGCACAGCGTGTTGAAGATTATGCGGCCCGCTTCGAGGGCGAAGATGTGCCCAGGCCCCACTCCTGGGGCGGTTTTTTGGTCCGTCCCACTCGCATCGAATTTTGGCAAGGCCGTGAAAACCGGCTTCACGATCGCCTCGAGTTCACTAAAGAAGGCACCTCTTGGAAATTGCAACGGTTAAGTCCCTGAGATTCGCTGCGCTCGTGCTTTTGGCGGGTGCGCTTTTCGCATCGCCCGTAAATGCGGCACCTGCTCCGATCGCTCCGCCACATGCAAGTGCGACGACAACGTTAAGTACGTTACCCAACGGCTTGCGCGTGCTGGTGGTTGAAGATCATTTAGCGCCTGTGGTCGAGACGGCGATGTACTACGGTTTCGGGGCGTACGACGAGACCCCGGGCAAGACCGGCCTTGCGCACGCGCTCGAACATATGATGTTTCGCGGAACGCCTTCGCTAAACGGCGACGGCTTAACCGATGCAATGACGCAAATTGGGGCAACACTCAACGCTTCAACGTTTCCGGATTACACGCGCTATTATTTCATTCTTCCCTCCGAGAAGCTCGATCTGGCGATGCATATCGAGGCCGACCGCATGCAGAACCTCGAGCTCAAAGAGAGCGACTGGAAAGCCGAGAGCGGTGCCGTGCTCACCGAGATCATCGGCAACGCCGGCTCGACTGGCGGACGTCTGCGGCAAGCAATGCTGCAAGCAGTCTACGGCAAGGATAGCCGCTATGCCCTCGATGTGAGCGGGAATATCCCCGACGTACAGAGCGCGCATGCAGACGACCTGCGCACCTACTACTCGCAGTGGTATGCGCCGAACAACGCAACGCTCGTCGTGACCGGCGATGTCCAGCCGGCCGCGGTAATCACGATGGCGAGCAAGTATTTTGCAACGATTCCGCGCAAGACGCTTCCGCAACACGTCCGCGCAACTCCGCATCTCAATCTCGGGCAAACCGTCGCCATTCACGGCGACTTCACGTTCGGGTTCGTTAATGTCGCTTATCCATTTGTCGGCGATGTGGGCGACGTTGAGACGGATGCGGCCTCGTTACTGCCATCCATCATCAATAATGCACGCTCGCCATTCTACAAGGCACTCGTTGAAGGCGGCTATACCCTTGGCGTGGCGGCTTCACCCGACACGACGCTCCATAACGGCCTGCTCTTTATTTCTATGACGCCCAAGCCACCCCACACTGCCGATGAAGTCGTCGACGTCTTTGAGCGCACGATGGCGCAGTTCATTAAGGATGGTCCGGCACCGGAGCTTGTGGCTGCAGCCAAAGAAGAAGTGGCTACCCAAACGACCTTCGCTCGCGACTCAATTCCCGGCCTCGGCTATGTGGACGGATACGTCGTCGGCTATGAGATGCACGATACCGCCGACAAAGACGAAAAAGCGATTGCAAGGGTCAAGCAATCAGATGTAATCACGGCGGCTGCAAAGTTCTTGAAAACGCCTGCCGTCATCGGCGAAATCATTGCTGACGGTGCGCGCCAGGCCGCTGAGGCCACGCCGCCCCCGCAACGGATTACCGATAATTTCGGCGACCGTAAAGGCTCGGGAGAGAAGGTGCAAGCGGATTGGGTCAAGCGTGCCATTTCCGGTAGCTTAATCGCGAGCAATCACACGCATCCCGAACAGTTCGTCCTGCCGAACGGCATAAGAGTCTTCGTTCAGCGCGTGCCGATCAACTCGACCGTCTATATCAGCGGCGCAATTAAGTCTTCGAGCAAATTCGACCCACCCGGCAAGGAAGGTACGGCTGCCGTCCTGACAACCCTGATGAGCTACGGCAGTAAGAAGTACGATTTTGCAGCCCGTACAGCGCTGCAAGATAAGCTCTCGGCGAGCATCAACATCGGACAAGGATTTACGGCGTACGGCCTCGCGAAAGACTTTGCGACGTTGGCCGACATCGTCTCGGACGGCGTTTTGCACCCGGCCTTGCCGCAACAGTACTTCGATATCATCAAGACCACGTTTTTGAGTGCAATCGCGCGTCGCGATCATAGCCCCGACTATCGAGCCGGTCGCGATCTCAATCAGATTCTCGTGCCGCCAGGCGATCCGACCCTGCGTGAAGCGAGTACGGAATCGGTTTCGTCAATCACGCGCGAGGATCTTCAGGCGTATCACGACGCGTATCTGCGTCCCGATCTTGCTTCGATTACCGTTGTCGGGGATGTAACGGTGCCGCAAGTTCGTGCCGTGCTGACCAAAGCATTCGGAACGTGGGTCGCCACGGGGCCAAAGCCGGACACCGCGCTTCCGCCGCTGCAAATGCGCCCGGGTAAAACACAAACCGTTCCCGCGTCGGGCACGACGGTGAGCGTCACCCTCGCCCAGCCTGCTCCGCCGCGCAGTTCACCGGACTTCTATCCGCTCATGGTTCTCAACACCATTCTTGGATCGGGCGGCGAAATGACGACGCGCCTGATGCAAGAGTTGCGCGTTAAACGCGGACTAGTCTACGGAGTTACAAGCGACTACGGCGCGTACGCCGACCGCGGCTTGCTGGAGTTTCGGCTCTCCGCCACGCCACAAAATGTGAAAGAGGCCGTTGCGTTGCTGAAAACGCAAATCCTGAATGCTCAAAGCGTGCCGCCGACCGATGCTGAACTAGAGCGCGCAAAGAAGTACATCATCGGCGAGACACTCGTGAGTGAAGATTCCGTCAGCGGCATCGCCTCGGCGATCAACAACATAGGTGCGAATAATTTACCGTTGGATTATTACCAAACGCGAAACCGTATCTTCAATAGCGTCACGGCCGAAGACGTCCTGCGCGTCGCCAAGCAGTATCTCAAGCCGGACAATCTCGCCGAAGTCTACGAAGGCCCGCAGTTTTAAGTCGCGGCGCTTAACGGCGCGTGGCTTTGTCATGCTGAAGCGTTCCGAGCCCGGAATTCTAGCTTGTCGAAGCATGGGCGGCGACCGGACCACGTATTTGAACGTCATCCCGACCTGATCGAGATTGTAAAAACGAGAACCGGGGTTTTCGATGTGGCGAAGCGCCGCAGATGCCTCTTGGACAATGAGAAAGAGCGCTCCCGACGGGAGCCAGTGATAGTGACTCCTTCGAGGACTCTCCGAGGGGTCGCCTAAGGTAGGGACTCGATGCCCCAGCGGAACGTCCTCGTCATTGGTTCTGGTCCGATTATCATTGGACAGGCCGCAGAGTTTGACTACGCAGGGGTTCAAGCGTGCCGCGCCCTGCGAGAAGAAGGCCACCGGGTCGTCCTCGTCAACTCCAACCCCGCCACCATCATGACCGACCCCGAGATAGCGGACGCAGTTTACCTCGAGCCACTGACGGTTGCATCCATCGAGGCGGTCATCGCCCGCGAGAAGCCCGATGCGCTGCTCCCGACGCTTGGGGGACAGACCGGCCTGAATCTCGCTGTTGAGTTGCACGAAGCCGGTGTCCTGAAAAAATACGACATTGAACTGCTCGGCACACCCGTTGAGACCATCAAACTCGCCGAAGATCGGGAGCTGTTCAAAGCAAAGATGATCGAAATCGGGGAGCCCGTTCCCGAAAGCACGATCGCTACGGATATCGAGGGCGGACTCGCCTTCGCAGCGATTCACGACTATCCGCTCGTTGTTCGTCCCGCGTACACACTCGGCGGTACCGGCGGCGGCATCGTGTATAACGAGCAGCAATTGCGCGACACGCTCGAGGGCGGGCTCGCAGCATCGATGATACATCAAGTCTTGCTTGAAACGTCTCTGCTCGGCTGGAAAGAAGTCGAGTACGAAGTGCTGCGCGACCGCGCCAATAACTGCACCATTGTTTGCAACATGGAGAACATCGATCCGGTCGGCGTGCATACCGGTGATTCCATTGTGGTCGCCCCTTCGCAGACACTCTCAGATCTCGAATATCAAATGTTGCGTACCTCGAGCTTGAACGTGATCCGCGCGCTCAATGTCCAAGGTGGATGCAATATTCAGTTTGCACTGCATCCGGAACGAAGCGAGTACCGCATCATCGAAGTCAACCCGCGTGTGTCGCGCAGCTCAGCGCTGGCATCCAAAGCGACCGGCTATCCAATCGCAAAAATTTCCACGCGGATCGCGCTGGGCCAAACGCTCGATGAAATTCCAAACCCGGTCACCGGCGTCACGAAGGCCGCATACGAACCGACGCTTGATTACGTCGTGGTGAAATTCCCACGGTGGCCCTTCGATAAATTCCCGCTTGCGGATGTCGCACTTGGCACGCAGATGAAGTCGACGGGCGAGGCTATGGGCATCGGCCGCACATTTGCGGCTGCGCTGATGAAGAGTATCCGCGGTCTCGATCTCAAACGCGAGTCGCTTACCGGGACGATCTTGAGCGCCTGGAGTGATGAAGAGCTGGACCACGTCATCGCTAAGCCGAATCACGAGCGGCTTTTTGCGGTAGCCGAAGGGCTGCGGCGCGGGTTTCGTATGGCGCACATCAATGCGCTCTCAGCTATCGATCATTTTTGGCTGTGGGAACTCAAAGAACTTGTTGATTTGGAAGAACGGTTGCGGACGTCGGCGACGCAAGAAGATGTTGAGTTCGCGATCGAGTGCGGGTACTCGAGTTTAGGGATAAACATGCTTCGAAACACCCTTCGACAAGCTCAGGATGACACAATGGGAGCTCAGCATGACACTGGTGGCGATGCGCGTGAGACGTATCGCAAGTCGGTTGGGTTTCGGATGGTGGATACGGCCGCTGCTGAGTTTCCGGCGAAGTCGCCCTACTATTACATCTCGCACAACGAGACCGATGAGATGCGCCCTCCTCAGCGTGAAGCGGTTGTCGTGGTCGGCAGTGGTCCAATTCGCATCGGCCAGGGAATCGAATTCGATTACTCATCGGTACATGCAGCGTGGGCACTGCGTGCAGCGGGCTGTTCGCCTGTCGTCATAAACAATAACCCGGAGACGGTCTCCACCGACTTTGATATCTCCGATGTCCTCATTTTCGAGCCGCCGGGAGCAGACGAAGTCGAAGCTGCCTATCACGCTACCAAAGCGCGTGGCGTGATGCTGGCGTTCGGCGGACAGACGGCGATCAATCTCGCCGACGAGCTTGCCAAACGTGGCGTGCGAATCATCGGCAGCGATCGTGCTAGTTTGGACATGGCCGAAGACCGGCAGAAGTTCGATGATGCGCTGCATCGCCTTGGCGTGGCGCGCCCCTCAGGACGCACGGCGACCTCGTTCCGCGAAGCCCGCGCTATTGCGCGCGAACTCGGGTTCCCCGTCCTGGTGCGCCCCTCATACGTGCTGGGCGGCCGTGGTATGGAAATCGTTTATAATGAAGGCCAGCTCGCGTCATACGCCGAGTCCGCGCCACCGATATTGCCCGAAGCGCCGCTGCTCGTCGATAAGTATCTGCGCGGACTTGAAGTCGAGGTCGATGCCGCCTTTGACGGCGAGGATATCCTTATCCCCGGCATCTTCGAACACATCGAGCGGGCTGGTATTCACTCGGGCGATTCGATCAGCGTCTATCCGACCCAGATCATCAATTCCGAGATGGAAGCTCGTATTGTTGACGTTACCACAAGTATCGCGCGCGAATTGCAGATCCGCGGCTTGATCAACATTCAATTCGTCATCCATGAAGGTGCTCTCTACATCATCGAAGCGAACCCGCGCGCGAGCCGCACCGTGCCGATCATTTCGAAAGCGACCGGGATCAATCTCGTCGCAGCCGCCACCAGAATTGCGCTCGGCGAGCGCTTGCGCGATATGGAATATGGAACGGGCCTGCGCCCCCGCGCACCGTTCACGGTCGTGAAGATTCCCGTCTTTTCATTCGCAAAGATGCGCGGAGTCGAAACGATTCTCGGACCCGAGATGAAATCCACCGGTGAAGTGCTCGGCATCGATGAGACCTTTGCAGGTGCACTGCGCAAGGGATTCATCGGCGCGGGCATTCGCTTACCGGAAGCCGGGGGAAAACTACTGGCAACCATTGGCGACCAGTCAAAAGCCGAGTCGATCCCAATCTTGCGGCGGTATGCAGATATTGGCTTTACAATTATCGCTACGCACGGAACGGCGCGGGCATTGGAGGCGGCGGGCGTTTCGGCTCAGCTGATCAACAAAATTGTCGATGGCTCACCGCATACGCTCGATTTGATCACACAACGCGGCGTCGACCTAGTGATCAACGATGCCACGGGCCCCAAAGAACTCAATGACAGTTATAAGCTTCGCCGCGCTGCCGTCGAGGCGAACATCGCGTGTCTCACCAGCCTCGATACGGCTGAAGCGCTTGCCGGTGCGTTGGAAAACTCCGCCGGACCGCCTCGCAGCCTTCAGGAATACCTGGCTGACAAACTGGCAGGCGCGAGATGAACGCCTTCGTCCTCGGGTGCAACACGAACACGCTCGCATTTGTTTCCAGCATGCGGGCTTCCGAAAGTGATGAGGTAACCGCGCACCTGGTGCCCCTCGCGTGGACGCCGATCGGCGTTGTCGCCGGCAACACGTGGTCGACGGCAACTATTCCGATGCAAACGCTGCTGACGTGGATTGACCAAACTTTTCCGGCTGATGACGACCATGCATTCGTCGCGCAGATTCACGACGTTGATTTGTTGCTGCGCACCGAGTGGAATGCCGAAGTTCCCGCCGAGCTCAACGAAGAGACGGTGCTCAAT
>JACRUB010000103.1 GCA_014305015.1 Vulcanimicrobiota bacterium
GCGTACATTATCAACGGTGTCTTTTACGCCATCGGCCATTTTGTTCATTATATTTTCACTCCTGTGTTATTTGTACCCCGCTCTCAGAGGCGCCTAAACGCATTGTGCGCTCGCTTGTTTACTTAGTACGCGCAGCGAGGGCCGTCGTACAGGTACAGATCGGCATTGTAGTCGCGAGCAAGCAGCCGCCGTTTTCTCCCGTAAGCAGGTGGAACAAACTCGGGCTTGTGATTCGATGCAATGACAAAAACGCGCGGTGCGCTGCAAATGACATCGCGCGGCGGCACGGCGTCAACCGGATGCGCATCATTTTACGCCGCTAATGTTCGAACGACCGGGCGCGTGTAGAACACAAGCGCATTGCCGCCGGGCACCCCGGAGATCGCCACCGCATCTTCTTCGTGTCGCTGCGCGTCGATTGCTTGTGCAAAGCGCGGAACCGGTTTGAATTGTTCCGCATCCGGAAGAGCAATCACGCCAAGCACGAAGATGGCGAGAAATGCCGCCGCACCGAGTAGATAGGGAGCGCGCGCCGCGCTCCGCTCGGAAAGAAAGAATACGGCCGCACCGCACGAGCCCACGAAGAGTGCGACACCGACGGCAATGAGGTCGCCGTAGAGTTTGTGGAGATCCGCGGCCAAGTGATTCTGGCGAGCGAAGACGGCAATCGCAACGCCCAAGAACAGCACGGTTACGGGAATCGCCGCTGCCGAAATCATCAGCGAACGGCGGCGGTAGCGCAAAGCGATCGAATCGAAATAGAGGGCGGCAAGAATCGCGAGGCCCGGTAACTCGAGCGCAATGTAGTTCGGCAGTTTCGTTCTCGCGAAGCTAAAAAACAAGAGAGGCATAACGGTCCACACAATCGCCAGCCGCGCGAGTGAACGCGCCCCGTCGTCGACGCCACGCTCCCGCGCCTGTCCTAAAACGTATGCGAATGCCGCCGGCAAGAATGCGATCCACGGAAAGAACCCCAAAATCAGAACGGGCAGATAGTACCAGAACGGACCGCCTTGATTTTCAATCGTTCCTGTGTAGCGCCCGAAGGTGTAGTGAACGATGAGTTGCCTCACCGGCTCCGTGCCGGCTAGGGAGGCGAGCGCAATCAGCCACGGGATCGAGATGACCAGAAAGATTGCGATGCCGATAAACCAGGTGCGCGCGCGCGGCGCTTGCATCACCGCGTGGCGGCGGGTCCAAAAAAAGTACGGTACAAGAACGAGTAGCGGAATCGCGAGCGCAACCGGCCCTTTGGTGAGAAAGCCCAAGGCAGCCGCAGCCCACCCGATGTAGGCCGCACGTTCGGAACCCGTCTGTAGCGCGCGCCACCAGCACAAGATGCTGACGGCTACGCATAAGTCCAGCAAAGCATCCATGATTGCGAGACGGCCGATAATCGCTTGCATGAGGCTACTTGAGAGCACGATCGCTGCGTAGAGTCCAGCGCGCTGACCGGCCGCTCGCGTCACCGAGTAGCCGGTGATGCCCGCCATCGCGATCGTTGCAAGCGCCGACGGAAGTCTCATTGCAAACGCGCCGATTCCGAAAAGCTTGGCAAGTGCCGCCGCGATCCAAAAATACAGTGGCGGCTGCACGTACCAAGCTGCGCCATCGAGATGCATGACCACCGCGGAGTGGAAAAGCAAGATTTCTCTGGCCACCTCGCCATACGCGGTCTCGCTGTTGTCCCAGAGCGTCCCGCTTCCCAGGCCCGGAAGCGTGAGTACCGCGGCGAAGGCGGCGCCGAGTAGCGCAACTCGCGCCGGTTTCTGCATGCCGCAACCATTTGATTCGCGAAGAGAATCCCATGCCGCATTTTCCGGTGAATCTTGCAATCTCCGGCCGCCTCGTTACGATCGTCGGCGGCGGGAAGGTCGCATTGCGCAAAGCCCTTGCACTGCGCACGGCCGGCGCTCAGATTCGCATTGTCGCGCCCGTCATTGAGGATGAACTCGCGCGCATGTTGGAGGCCGATGCGATGCGCCGGCGCGCGTATCAGGCGGGCGACCTCGACCTCTCGATGCTCGCAATTGCGGCCACCGCCGACACGGGTGTCAATGCCAGCGTCATTGCCGAAGCGCGTGCGCACGGAATCCTCTGCAGCGACGCAGCGGATCCCTCAAACGGTGATTTCACATTTCCCGCGACTCTGCGGCTCGATGATGTGACCATTGCGGTTGATACCGCCGGCTCGTCGCCGGGTTTTGCAAAGCGCATTCTCGCAGAAGTCGCAAAGCATCTCGATCCGCAATACGGCCGCGCTGCTGCAGCGCTACGCGCAATGCGAGAATATGCGCGCGGCGTTCTTTCATCGCAGGAGCGTTCGCCCGTTCTGCGGGCGCTTGCGGCGTTACCGCTCGAAGAACTTGCAGCAATGGGACCGCTGCAAGCGCAACACCGCGTTGATGCGATGGCGCAGGAAGTGCGCGGAATTGCTCCGGGCCCAGGAACAAATACTGCTGTCTGTGCCTCGCGTGCCAGCCAGCTCGCACTTGCACAAAGCCGGACGGTTGCTGCAAAACTGGCCTTACAAGGTGTCGCTACCACGATTCTGAGCGTCTCCACCTTGGGAGACCAGGTACAGGACCGTTCGATTGCGGCGATCGGGCAAGAGAATATTTGGGTTAAGGAACTCGAACTTGCCCTGCGCGACGGCCGCGCGCAGTATGCCGTTCACTCGTGCAAAGATCTGCCGAGCACGCTTCCGCGCGACATGCAAATCGTCGCGATCAGCGCGCGCGAGGATGCGCGCGATGCATTCTGTAGCGAGCGGTTCGAATCGTTTGAGTCGCTTCCACCCCATTCGCGTGTGGGAACCTCAAGCACACGGCGGCGCGCGCAGTTGCGATCGCTGCGGCCGGACTTAACGTACATCGATATTCGCGGCAACGTCGATACGCGATTGCGAAAATTGCGCGAAGGAGATTACGACGCAATCGTGCTCGCGATGGCGGGCTTGCGCCGGTTGGGCGTTTCGGCTAAATACACCGTGCCGTTTGATCCACTTGAAATGGTGCCGGCGACCGGGCAGGGCGCACTTGCGATCGAAATGCTCGACGTGCAATCCGAATTGCAGCAGGCTATCCGCAGCGCGATCAACGATTCGGCTGCGGAGCTCCAAGTGCTTGCGGAGCGCGCGGCGCTCGCGCGGTTGCGCGGCGGGTGCCAAGCGCCGATCGGAATTCACGCCGTGACCGTGGGCCGGGCCCTCGGGATCCGTGGCATCGTTGTTTCGCCCGATGGACGCCGGGTGGTGCGAGCGCACTGCACCGCCGCCGCAGAGACCGCGGCGCAGGCCACCGCCTTGGGAGTGGCGCTCGCGGACCAACTGCTTGCCTCCGGCGCCGAGTCGATCCTGAGCCTGACGGGCGGCCTTGCCGGCAAGCTCATCCTACTCCCCCGCACTCAGGAGCGCCCAAGCCGGATCGCTCAAGCTCTCGAAGTGGAAGGGGCCAGCGTCATTCAATGGAGAGCCGGTGAAGCGGCCGCCAGGGTCCTTGGCGAACGACTCCCTGACATGATCGTCTTCCCCTCGAGCGGTTCGGTCGATGCCGCCGCAGTTTTATTGCGTGATTGGACCGCCGTAGCAAAGCGCCCGGCCATCGCGGCCATGGGGCCTGCCTCGGCTTCCGCAGCAACCGCACACGGTTTTCCGCCGGACGTGGTTGCTTCGTCCGCTGAAATCGAACCGCTCGTCGCAGCCGTCCTGGAGTATTTCCGTTGATTCGAGATCTCTTAGCGAGCCAAACGCAGCGTCCGCGCCGCTTGCGTGCGAGCGCAGCAATGCGCGCCCTCGTGCGCGAGCATCACGTGCGCGTCGATCGCTTGATACAGCCGTTGTTTCTGGTTGAAGATGAGAGTGCGAAGGGCCCGATTCTCAGCATGCCCGGCATCTCGAGGCTCACGCTCGAGCAAGCCGTAACCGAAGCGCGCGACTTGTACCGGGTGGGAATACAAGGCGTGCTGCTGTTCGGAATTCCCGCACACAAGGACGCTGAAGCCACCAGTAATTTTGATCCCGCCGGCATCGTGCAGCGCACCACGCGCGCAATAAAAGCCGCACTTCCGCAACTGCTCGTCATAGCCGATCTCTGCAATTGCGAATACACCGACCACGGGCACTGCGGTCTACTCGATGCACGGGGCGAGGTTGATAACGACCGCACCGTCGATCTGCTGGTTCGCACCGCGCGAACGTATGCGCAGGCGGGGGTGGACGTTCTTGCTCCTTCCGATATGATGGACGGCCGCGTCGGCGCGCTCCGCCGCACCTTGGACGAGGACGGATATCTGC
>JACRUB010000150.1 GCA_014305015.1 Vulcanimicrobiota bacterium
GACGTAGCTGTACCGGATCCCAGCCGGAGCCCCGAACGGACAGTTGCAGCACCGGCGTATTCAGTGAATCGACCGGAATGACGTACGACGGCTTGAGGTTGGCCCGATCGTACGGCAGATCGCCTTCTGCTTGTTTGACCAGTTGCTGAACGTCGACCAACGCACGCTGCATGTCGGCGCCATACTGAAATTGCAGCGTAACAATCGAGATGTCGCGTTGCGAAATTGAACGGATGAAACGCACGCCTTTGAGATCCGTCATCCGTTCTTCAATTGGTTTTGAGAAGTAGGTCTCAACCTCGCGCGGAGCATACCCGGGCGTCATGGTGATCACGGAGATTAGCGGGCTCTGCACGTATGGCATCATGCGCGTCGGCAGAAAGAATAGTGCGGCGGCAATCGCGCCCAGAACGAGCGCGGTATACAGGGCGATCACCGCGTAGGGATTCCGGAGCGACCACGACGCGATACTACGATCGTTCGGGTTCATGCGTGTTGCTCCGTGATGGCTTGTCCCTCTTCCAAGGTACCGGCTCCGTCCGTCACGACGCGCGCACCTTGCTGCAATGCTCCTTTGACAAAGGCGACGGTGCCGTCATCGGAAAGCACTTGGACCGGAACGCGATGGGCTGTTCCATTGCGATCAATCCATACCGCAGCCTCAGAACCACCGCCGACGATTGCAACTGATGGTATTTGAAGACCGCCGGGCACGGCGGCGCCGCGCGCATGCAGGGTCACGCGCACGTAGCCGCCCGGTGGAATGCTGGTTGTCGCACCGGAAACAATTGCTTCAACTTGCGCCGTATGCGAGGTGGGATCAGCGGCCGGCGCCACGGAGGATACGCGGCCGCGCAGAAACTTGCCGTTCGAGAGGCGCGCTTCCATCGGTGTGCCGATCGAGATGCCGCTCAAATCTTCTTGCGCGACGTTCGCCTGAATGCGCAAGCGGTTGATCACCGCGATCCGCAAGATAGGCGTCCCCGCTTGCACGTACGTTCCCGGATCCACCATGCGTTTCAGCACGACGGCATCGTCAGGTGAAGTGACCGTCCGGTATGCGGCCATGGTTCCAGCCGTTCGTGCTGCACTGGACGCCCGAGCCGCTTGCGCTTGCGCCGATTGGGCTTGATCTATAGCGGATTGAATTCCAGACTGCGCGTTGGCGGCGCGGGATTGCGCCGCCTGTACTTGTTGTTGCATCGAAGCCACGTGCTGGGCGGCAGCCTGGTAAGCGGAATTCGCTGCGACGGCCTGGGCTCGTTCGTCCTGCAGTTCTTGTTGCGAAACCGCGCCCTGGCTGTAGAGGCTTTGCTCCCGAGAAATTTCGTTGTTCCAATAACTCAACTGCTGTGCTTTGGCGCGCTGATCGGCGATCGCTGCCGCCAAGTCGGTGCGCGCCGATGCCGATTGGTTTTGCGCGATCGAGAGATTCGCCGGGGCTTGTTGGCCCGCAGCGATCTGGGCTGCTCGCGCGGCAGCGGCCTGCGCTTGCGCGTCTGCGGCAGCTGCTTGGGCTTGACTTCCCAATTCCGGCGCGTCGAGCGTCGCAAGAACTTGGCCGGCGCTCACGCGATCGCCCACGTAGAAGTTGAAGTTTTGGAGAATGCCCGGAGCGCGCGTAACGATGTCTTGCGTGAGATACGGTTGCACGGTTCCGGGCGCATAGATGTCGGCGTTATCCGTGCCGCTGCGGACCTTTGCAAGCACCACCGGAGTTGCGCCGGTGCCCTGCATACTCGACATGCTGGTCATGTCCATTGCGGGCGCCGTGTAGCGATTCTGAAGAACTGCGAACAGTAAGATGAGTAAGCCCGCGCCGACGAAAATCCCCAGGGTAACTGGGCGCCGATCGCGACGCAAAATAAAAACGCCGGTGAGCATCAAAAGAATGAGGGCAAAGACGGCGTTGCGCCATGCATCGGGATTTCCGGAGGAGGACGACATGCCGCTCATGCCCGACATGCCGTTCATGCTTCCCGGCGAACCATTCATCGTTGCGCCGTTTGATTTTGTGGCGGCACTGACGGCGAAGTTATATGTCGCGCTACCTTTAAGGTCTCCAGTGAATTGCAGTTGTATGGCCCAGGGCGTGGCCATTTCGAGTGCAACGTCGAAGACGTAATCGCCGGGCGCTCCGCTCGCTCGGGCAACGCCGCTCGGTCCCGCCATTCCCATGGATCTCATGTCCGTGCGAAATCGCAACGTTGTGTGTCCAAGGACTGCCGACGTGCTGCCGATGACATGAACGGTTGCGTGCACCGTCCCAGCGACCGGCGGATCGGGATTAAGCGACAGAACCACTTGCGCAGCGCCGACGTTTTCGACCATGGGTGATGCAACGGCGGGCAGCGGCGTTAATGCCAAGAAGGTTAGCAATAGGGCCCAAAAAAATGGTTGAGCGCGTTTCAAGAAAGCACTCCTTTGGTCGAACAAGCAGAGTCGTTCACTGCTGATAGAACGGCCGGCATAAGGCTGAGGATTGCGACGGCAGTCAACATTGCGACCGCGACCACGCGCCGGCCGATGGGGCTTGCGCTCACTGCACGTTCTTCCAAGAGTGCTAGGACTCGCGGCTTGATGTTTGCCGCATCTTCCGCCAGAGCGGCGACCGAATGCGCCAACTTGCGCGTCCCTGCCAGCGAAATGATCGCTGAAGCGAGTTGATGCGCAGCGATTCCTCGTGTCGCATGTTCGTCGGCAGCGAATTCGCGCGCAGTACTATAGGTCGCTATAAGATCACCAGTCGGCAGCGGAAGCAAATCGGCGAAAAAACTCAAAGCCGCCGAAAGTGGTAGATCGGCGCGTAATGCGTGCGCCCGTTCATGACGCAGCGCTGCCTCGAGTTCCTGCGGATCGAGTCGCTCAAGAGTGCCGCGCGACACAAGCACGACCGGCGCAATGATGCGGGCTAGCGCACAGAAGGGGTCCGCAAAGGGGACGACCCTAACCTGAACGCCGACCCGCTGCGCAACGCTGCGAATATCTTCGGCGGGTTCATGAGAAAGTTTGATGAGCGCGCGAATCTGGGCTACGCGATTTGCTGCAACGATGGTCGCCCGCGTGAAGGCAAGGATCGTCAGGGCGAGGATTGTCGCGAACAAAATTCGGCCCCATAAAAACTGCAAGCAGCCCGATGAAGAAGCGCCGATGAGATCGATAACGGCGAGCAAAAGGAACACCGCGCCCGGAGTCGTCGCGGCAATCGCGGCGATCGGGGCTTGCCACGCGGGATCATTGTCCATGCGCCGTATATACGGGGCGAGCAACCGAATGACGATCCACGCTGCCAGCGGAATGACGAACAACCCGCACACGGAGGCGATCAGCGTCTTTGAAGCCACGCATGCCTTTATGAAGAAGACGAGATCATGCATGGCTTCGCTTCGCCTTCTTCTCGGCGAGCAAGCGTTCGAGTTCGGCTACGTCTCCGTCGTTGTTCAGTTGATCGATGATGTGGGCCAACAACGGATTGCGATAATTGCGAATCAACGGACGAAGGACATCTCCGACGACGCTCTCTTCGAAAGCCTCCCTGGTCTGCACAGCCTTGAATTGATTCGCCCTGCCAGCGGCGCGCTTCTGCAAATGCCCCTTCTCTGCAAGGTTGGTCATGATCGTCTTGATGGTCGAATACGCGAAGTCGCTCTTACCCCTGGTCAGCGTCTCATGAATGTCCGAAACCGCAACCCAGCCCTCGCGGGACCAGATCACGTCCATGACTTTCGTTTCCAGCGGGCCGAGCGCCAAGCCCGAGCCCTTGCCGTCTAGGCGGAACATCCTTAGCATCTGCTAAGCACGCTAGCATGTCTCTTGCGAGCTTGTCAATCGTGTGGGCTTTTACGCCCTTCGCGGGCGGCAATCGAGGTAACATACTTATGGAATTCCGACGGTTCACATTTCAGGCTTCTCACTAGGAACGTATATTGATCATGCTTTCCGAGCGCGAGAATCCGGATCTATTACGGTTGTGTCTTCTTAGGAGTTTTTGTCGAATGCCAATGCACGATGAGCCAGGTTGTCCCGACTTTCTTCAAAATCGCCGTGCCGATGCCGTAACTGTCGAACGAGCGTTTGTCGGTATTACCGACAATGTGATAGTCAAACGTAGCCCATGCGGTGGCACCGTCCACGTGGCTTTCTTTGATGCGGCACTTTCGGCAAGTGGTAAAAGCGCGAGTATGATTTCCGTAACGAGCATGCGGAATTTCATGGGTTCCTCCAAATGGCGTTTGCGTTACTTTAAAC
>JACRUB010000104.1 GCA_014305015.1 Vulcanimicrobiota bacterium
ACCATGCGCTAGGTGAAGTCGGCACCGAACTGATGCTTGCACGTGCACACTTCGTCTCGGCGCTCGACCGTGCGGCGCAGAACGTGCATTACGGATGGGTCGAAGGCGATGAGAAACTCACGCTTCGGTACGCGCCCAACGTTGCATTCGAAGTCCCGACCGCCGATGCGATTGGCGGCGCATTTATGGCGCGCTTAGCGGAGCGGCGCGAGGCCGAGTTCGCCCGAAAGGTCTCGCTGGTGGGCCCGCACCGAGACGATGTGGAGTTCATTCTCGATGACGCATCGCTCGCGGCCTACGGCTCGCAGGGCCAGCAGCGTACAGCGGTACTTGCGCTCAAGGTTGCCGAATATATGGTCATGCACGAACGCTCGGGGGAAGCGCCGCTCTTACTTCTGGATGATGTTCTTTCCGAACTCGATCCGCAGCGCGCGCACGCGTTCATGTCCGGCGTCGGCGCATACGAGCAAGCCTTCATGACAACGACGTCGCTGCCGGGCGATTTGCCGGCCGCCGCTGTTTATAAAATTCATGCGGCCACCCTCGAGAAGAGCGCGTGAGCCTCAAACCGCTCAAAGATGCGACTGGAACTTGGACGCCGGCGGTGGATGCGCAAGGCGAACCGCTGGTGGCGCTCGCCGCGGCCTGGAGCGGCATCGTCGGCAAAGATATCGCGCAGCATTCGCGACCCATCGAAATCAACGGCGATACGCTCATTATCGCGACGCGCTCATCTGCGTGGACGCAACAACTCAGCTTTCTTGGCGACCACGTTTTGCGTTCCATCGGCGAAACCGTCCATATCGGCGGGATTACCAAAATTCGCTTTCGCGTGGGACGCCTGGGAAATGCAACCGGAAGCCGTCCGCACACGGTTTTAAAGAGAAGCACGGCGTCGCGCAAGCACGACTCAGAGCGCCCGGATGCCGCCTCGCTCGCCGAGGTTATGGACAATTTCAAAACCGACGTAACAGCCGCAAAGCGGGCCAAATCAGGCGCTGCGTGGAAAGAATGTCTCCGGTGCGGTGTCCCTGTTCCTCGCGGCGGTTCCTCACGTTGCGTGCCCTGTGCGCAGGCCGAAACCGACGCAAAAGTCCGCAAAGTCGCGCGGCTGCTTTTTGAAGCCCCGTGGCTTGGATATGCCGGCATCGCAGCACTCGTTACCGAGCTTCCCGAGCGGGAATACGAATCGATCCGCCACCGCGTGCTTGCGCGCTGGTGGGAAACGTTGACTCGTGCCGCGCGCTTGGGGCACATCTCAACGAGCGGCCGCGAACGGCTCATTGCGAGCTCGTACGTTATCTTGAAAAGCGGGCTGGATCCCGAAGCGATCTCGCCGGCGGTCGTGCGCAATCTCCTCGGAGATGATCTGCACGCACTCATCTATGAAATAAGTGAAAAATAAACTTGAACAACGATAAATATACCGGCGAACAGATTGAAGTTTTAAAGGGCCTGGAAGCGGTGCGCAAGCGCCCGGGCATGTACATCGGCAATACCTCCGAGCGCGGCTTGCACCAGCTTGTGTACGAAGTGGTCGATAACGCCGTCGATGAAGCGCTGGCCGGCCACGCGCACAATATTAAGGTGGTGCTACTAAAAGACGGCTCCTGTCTAGTCGACGACGACGGCCGCGGCATACCGGTAGATCTTCATCCCGGCGAGAAGCTGCCGGCAGTTGAAGTGGCCATGACCATTCTGCACGCCGGCGGAAAATTCGGAAAAGGCGGCTATAAGGTTGCGGGTGGCTTGCACGGCGTCGGCGTCTCGGTCGTCAACGCGCTCTCGGAATGGATGCGCACAAAGGTCAAGCGCGGCGGATTTCTTTACGAAATCTCGTTCGTTCGCGGTATCACCAAAGAAAAACTGAAGAAGATCGGCAAGGCCGAAGGCACCGGCACGATCCAGCATTTCAAGCCCGATACGGAGATGTTCGAAACGACGAACTTCCATTGGGATATTCTGCAAAAACGCTTGCGCGAACTCGCCTTTCTCAATCGCGGCCTCGCAATCACGTTGCGCGACGAACGTGGCGAAGAGCCCAAGGAGCGGACGTTTAAGTACGATGGCGGTATCATCTCGTTTGTCGAGTGGCTCAACGACAAGAAGGACCCGCTTCACCCGATCATCTCAACAAACGCGGAGCGTGAAGGTGTGGTGGTCGAAGTCGCGATGCAGTGGACCGACACCTACACCGATCTTATCTACACCTTCGCTAATAACATCAATACGATCGAAGGCGGTATGCATATGATCGGCTTCCGGACGGCGGTCACGAATGCGGTGAACTCCTACGGAAAGAAGCGCGGTTTTCTCAAGGAAGCGGACGGCAATCTTTCCACCGACGATTGCATGGAAGGGCTCACGGCGGTCATCTCCTTCAAGCTCGAGAACCCGCAGTTTGAAGGCCAAACCAAAACCAAACTCGGTAACGCAAAAGTCCGCAGTATTTCGTACGGCCTCATCAACGAGCGCCTCGATTTCTTCTTTGAAGAGAATCCGAAGTTTGCGCGTGCCATCATCGAGAAGTGCATGCAAGCATCGCGCGCTCGCGAAGCCGCTAAAAAGGCGCGCGATCTCACACGGCGCAAGAGTTCGCTTGAAGGCAGCGGCCTCCCCGGCAAACTAATCGACTGCAAGAATCAAGACCCCGCTCAAAGCGAGATATTCTTAGTGGAAGGCGACTCCGCCGGCGGCACGGCCAAGGGTGGGCGCGATCCGAATACGCAAGCGATTCTTCCGCTGCGTGGCAAGATCATCAACGTAGAAAAAGCGCGCCTGGATAAGGTCCTGGCCAACGAAGAAATCCGCACGATGATTACGGCACTGGGCACCGGCTTCGGCGATGAATTCAACGCCGGCAAGCTGCGCTACCACAAAGTCATCATCATGACCGACGCCGACGTCGACGGCTCGCACATTCGCACGCTGCTGCTCACGTTCTTTTACCGGCAGATGAAGCAACTCGTGGAAGACGGCTATATTTATATCGCCCAACCGCCGCTCTACGGTATCCGCAAAGGCAAGAAACAGTGGTATGCATTTAGCGACGAGGAGCTCAAGTCGATCGTCGGTGAGGGCGACGGCAAAGAGTTCCAGGTGCAGCAATACAAGGGTCTGGGCGAAATGGATGCCGAGCAGCTCGCCGAGACGACGATGGAAGTCGGCAACCGCCGCCTCAAGCAGATCGTGGTCGAAGACGGCGTTGAAGCCGAGAAGATCTTCACCGACCTTATGGGCGATAAGGTCGAACCGCGCAAGCAGTACATCTTTGAATTCGCCCGCAGCGTTAAAAATATCGACTTGTAGTAAGAATATGCTTCGACAAGCTAGAGTTCCGAACTCGGAACACTTCAGCATAACAAGGGGAGCGCCTGCTTGGCGCTCTTTTTTTTTGGGCAGGTCTGCGACGCCCGATGGTCCCTCGTCGTTTCCGGGTAGCCCTCACTTGCGCGGGGTAAGTAGGGTGTAGGTAAGAACCTGGAGGGCGTTACGGCAGAACTGTCCAGCGCGAGAGGCCTGGCGGGAGCGGGGTCATCTTTGCACGGTAGGAAGCGGCTCACGGCTTTGATCGCAGCGATCGCGGTCGTGCTTGCTATTCTCGTACTCGCTCGCCATACGGTAAGCCGCATCTTCATCACGCAGACACTTTCGATCGCAACCGGTTATCATTTCGATATAGGAGAAATCCGCTTACAGTCCGATCACGGCGCGTTCATCAACACGCACGTGAGCAAAAATGGAGAACCGGTTCTGGATGCGGTGCGCATAGACGTCACCTATAACTTGCGCGATCTCTTTCCGGGCAGCGCGCACCGCTTTGGTCTGGAGAGCGTGGCAATCGATCAGCCGCATCTGACCATTATTCATCACCACAACGGCACCTATAACGTCGGCCAACTTGGGACCGCCGCAACCGGTAGCTCAACCGTGCCCGGTGTGTATCATGCCGGAACGCCGCTCGATCTGACCGCGCGCATCCGGCGTGGCAGCGCGACGCTGATCGACGAGTATCAGTACTATAAAGAGTCGCGCACGCAAGCAATCCACAACATCAATCTCGATCTCAATACGAAATCGGACGAGCGCACGCACTACGTATTGACCGGCGCATTTGCAGATGTTACCAAAGACGAGCCACTCCGCGCCGTTGGAACTGTCGACTCCCA
>JACRUB010000098.1 GCA_014305015.1 Vulcanimicrobiota bacterium
GGTATCGACTGCTCTGGGTCGTCGTAGCTGCCAATGCGATCGCCATAGTCTTACAGGTCGCCGTGTCGCTCGTGACGGCGGCGACCGGCAGTAACCTCGCAACACTGATCGCACAGCGCTGGCCGCGCCTATCGCCGGCGTTCTGGGCGATCTTTCAAGGCGCTGCGATGGCAACCGATGTTGCGGAATTCAGCGGCATCGTGCTTGGAGTGGAACTGCTCTTCCACCTCTCGCTGCTCGCGAGCGTCGCGATCGGCTTGATCATCATCGCAGCTGTATTGGCATGCACCGATCGCCGTTCGAAAGCACTCGAATACGGACTCATCGGCGCGGTCGCTCTGATCTCGATCGGCTGCCTCTACCAGATCCCGCTGCTCCATCCGATATGGAGCGCGGTCGCCCTCGGCGCGATCACTCCGCGCGTTCCCGACGCGGGCGCCCTCGTGCTCGTGATCGGAATCATCGGCGCAACCGTGATGCCGCACAACCTCTTTCTGCACTCGTCCCTCATTGAGAAGAACTACGAGAACTGCGACCCGCTCGAGCGGCGGCGCCGCCACTCTTTCTTTACCAAGGAGACGTTCGTCGCGCTCAATGTCGCAGCCCTAATCAATGGCGGAATCCTGATCGTCGGCGCGGCGTTGCACGGTGCCGACGGGTCAATGCAGCATGCGTTCGCATCACTGCTGCCGCTAGGCGGAGGTGCGGCCGTCATTTTCGGGGGCGCCCTTCTCATCTCGGGCGTGGCCGCATCGACGACAGCTACGGTCTCGGGCGATTACATCTTCGCGGCCTTCTCACCCGTGAAAATTTCATCCGCAGTGCGCCGCGCAGTTACGATCGTTCCGGCGGCGATCGTCATCGCATCAGGCATAAGCATCACAAACCTGCTCGTGTGGTCGCAAGTCGCACTGGCGTTCGTGTTACCGGTCGTCTTGGTGCCGCTCGTGCTGATCATGCTTAGCATGCGAGGCAAAGGTTTGGCCGCCATCGGCTACCGACTGACAGGACTGGTCGCGGGCGTTTCCTTTCTTTGCGCCGGCTTCGACGCAGTCATGATCGTGCAAATTCTTCACCCCTAGCTTAAGAAAATCGCATGGAGACAACGAACGCGCACATCGCCCGCACGAACTGGAAAGGATAAGGAAATGTTGACGCTGATGAAATCACCATTCCTCGCAGATCAGAACAACGTGCTGCAAGGTTCAACGTTCAAAAATGCGCAGCTCGACGCCAAGAGAAAATTATGTCGCCGGTTGGCGGCGTGCCCTATTTAGCCATGTACGGCTACGACAAAAAAACCAAACCTGACAAAGACGCAGAGTCCGCGATTCGCGAACTCTGCATCAAGTAAGCATGGCTCCCCTCAGCGCGCTCGTTCTTGCCGCCGTACTGGCATCGCCGACGCTTGCACCGCCCACGCCGCCGCCTGAACCAAATCATGTAACTATCGAGGCAAATCAAGGAGTCCTGGGCACGACGGGGCAGGAATGGCAAAAGAGCGGCGGGGCGAGCTTTGCTCTTTCCGGTCGTTACGAGTTTCAGGCCGGCGCAAAGCTGCGGTTCGCCAATACCGTCCATTGGGAGCGTCTCTCATCCGTCTACACGTACGATGACGGCAATGAGTCGTTTAACTATACCGAATATAACGATGAGTTTGATGTTGAACTCGGACGGCCCGAGGTGCCAACCGGCCTTGGCGTCGGATATTTTTTCTATAAGCCGGTCGACGATGCGAGCTATCACTACAATCTTGGCGGTTTTGGCGTCGGCGTCGACCACTGGCCGAACTATTACGTGCCGCGCTCGGTCTACTATAGTCTGTGGTACTACCCGGATGCTCGTGGCAAGCAGAACAACACGCCGGCATACGCGGATCGCGCGCTTCGATGTCGGACTCAACTTTCGCAAGAGCCTCGTGAGCCCGTGGAGCTTCCGGATTGGCCTCAAAGACGAAAGCTGGCTCGCCAAGAATTCCAACGCAACCGACGTGGCGTTTTTCGGGCCATACATAAGCCTCTCGTATTGGCGATAAACGGTCGGTAACACGGATCGAAGAGCCAAAAAAAAGGCGAAATGTTATTCAAAAATATAATTTGCATCCGGTGCGTGAAGACTTGGCGATCAAAGGCTTCGCCGAGCCGGTCGGCGTCCTACGCGTTCCCGCGTTTTCCGGCTAGGGCTTCGGCGTCCGGGGCTTGCGGTTCAACCGTCAACGACCGTAGATTTGTATAGAATACCAAGCCTGGCGGAGCCGCCGGTTGCTTTCGAACATGTTTGCGCAGCGTGTAGTCGACAAGAACCTTGGGGCTGTTCTTCGCTTTGGAATAGAATGCTGCAAACGATGCTGCTAGGCGAAGATCGTCTTCGGGTGGCGGCAGCTTATCGTCCCGCTGCAAAATCACGTGGGCTCCTGGGAGTTTTTGTGCGTGGAACCATAAATCGTCGGGCTTAGCAATCTGAAAAGTGAGCTCAGCATTCTCAACCGGTGAGCGCCCGATTAAAATGCGTGAGCCCATCGCCGTCGTAAGGGATAACGGTTTACGTTTCGCCTTTTGCTTTTTTGGCGGCGCGGGCGCCGTACGGCCGCCGAGAACACGGACTGCTTGCGCGACATCATCGAGATCGTCAGTACCCGCGCGTTCGAGCTCCCACTGCAATTCTCGCACGGCTTCGAACGTACGCGAAAGCTCTTGCTCCCGGCTCCGCAGATGCGGAATTGAGGCAGCCAGTTTTTGATAACGTGCGAACAACCCGGCGGCTTGGGCCTTTGCGGCTTCCTGCTCTTGGGGCGTCATTTCGTGGAGTGTAGCAAAGATCGTGCGGCCTTGCTCCCGCAACGTCTCGCGTTCTTCCGCACGCAAAAGACCCAGCTCGACATCGCGCAACTCCTTGCGAACCCGCTCGTCACGATCTTTGAGTGTCCGCACTAGTGCGCGGCGCCGTTTCTCAACGCGGTCGCTCTCGCTCGCGGTGACCGTTTCACTGCGTGATTCAGCGAGCAGCGGAAGAAGATCGGCAGCCGCCTCTCGTTCGAGTGCATCAAATTGGTGCAAGTCCGTGACATGCGCTTGGATGAGGTGTCCCTCTTTGCGATAGACGGCTATCGGTAACTCCGCAAGGCGTTGCAGGCTGACAAAGAAGGCGTCCGCGCGTTCCATTAGTGTGAGGCCGAGCAGGTCGGATGTCTGGTCTCCGGCGGATGCGAAGGTTTGCGTCAAAAGCGAGAGCGCTATCATTTGCGGTAGCAGCGGAACGAGGCCTCGAAAAGCAGAAACGGTCGCGCGATTCGGCGCCATACCGGGCTCACGCGTGGTGAGGGCTGCAATGAACTGCGCTTCGCTCACTTGAGGCGTAAGAGAAAGCGGCGGTGGTTCGTACGCATCCCCAGCGACAATAGAACGCTGAGCATTGTCCGCGGGCGCGAATTCCTTGAGTGCGCTCACGATGGTTTGATCTTTGACGAGCAGCAGATTTCCGAACCTCGGCACGAGTTCGACGATGAGCGAATAGCCGCTTTCTACGCCGAAACGCGAACGCGCTCCGAACTCCAAGCGAAGCACGCGATCGCCTTTTCGGCTGCGCACGGATTCGATCGTCATGCCACGCAGCACGGCGCCGCTGCGCCGAACGAAGCCAGGTTCAGCCTCGATCGTTAACTCTGCATCCTCAACCGTAAGGACGGGCGTTGCGGCGAAGACGTCAAATGCTAAAACGGAAAGCGTTCCGCGCTGCCAGAGCTGGAGAGCGAAGCGACCGTCCGTGAGCTGCCCCGCCGCTTGGACGCGCGCGCCCGTAAAGCGCGACGATAGTTCCAGCGAGAGGCGGTGCGTGAGCACCCAGTCCGTGTACACGCCACTCACTATTAAGACCGTTAAGGCGAACCCCTTGCCCAAAGGGCCGCAGCAGCGAGCCAACTAACCACCGACGGCGTGACCATGGATTCGACTGCTGCACCACCCGTCGCAAAAGCGCCCACCCGGCACCGGGAATCGCAACATCATATCATTGCGCTGGCGGCGCTCGGCGTCGTCTTTGGCGACATCGGCACGAGCCCGCTGTATGCGTTTAAGTTGTGTTTTACGGGCGATTTTCCGGCAGCCCTCACAGCCCCGAACGTTCTCGGCATCCTTTCGCTGATATTTTGGGCACTCGTTGTGGTGGTTGCCATTAAATATGTGACGTTCATGCTCCGGGCGGACTTTGATGGCCAAGGAGGCACGATTGCGCTCCTCGCCCTGCTTTCACCGGTCAGAAAAAGCGCCATGCCCCTTGCGCTCAGCGGAATTGCAATCTTTGTCTTATTTGGCGAATCAATGCTCTACGGAGATGGAGTGATCACACCGGCCATCTCCGTCTTGTCGGCGGTTGAGGGCCTCGATGTCTGGACGAAGGCCGCGCATCCTTTTATCATCCCAATCTCGGTAATCGTGCTGATCGGTCTTTTCGCGATGCAGTCACGCGGGACGGATCAGATCGGCAAACTTTTTGGGCCGGTTATGTTGTTTTGGTTTATCGCGATCGCACTATTTGGTGCAATCGGAATCGCTCATCATCCCGGCGTGATCGCCGCGATCAATCCGGCCTACGCGGTCAAATTCTTTTTGCACAATGGCCTTCGGAGCGTCCTTATTCTCGGCGCGGTTGTCCTATGCGTCACTGGCGTCGAAGCCTTGTATGCCGATCTTGCGCACTTTGGGCGCATTCCGATCACGCTCGCATGGTATCTTATTGTTTTTCCCGCGCTCTTGCTCAACTATTTTGGTCAGGGCGCCTTAACGCTCCAGGATCCGGCGGCATTCTCCTCACCGTTCTTTGCGCTGGTTCCACACTGGTTCGTGGTACCGATGGTCTTGGTCGCAACGTTCGCAACGGTTATTGCTTCGCAAGCGCTCATTTCGGGCGTGTTCTCTTTGACGAACCAACTTATGCAGCTTGGGTACTCGCCGCGCTTTCGCATCGTGCATACCTCAAAACATTTTGCCGGCCAAATTTACATGCCGGCGGTAAACGCAATGCTCGCCATCGTTTGCGTCCTCTTAGTTCTTGCCTTCCGCTCATCGGATGCGTTTGGCGGAGCCTATGGGCTTGCCGTAACCGTCACAATGATTGTGAGCAGTCTCACCTTTTATCAACTGCTGATAAGACGGTGGGGCTGGCCTTTGTGGCAGGCTATGGCGCTCGTCGGATTGTTTCTCCTTTGGGACATTCCGTTTCTCGCGGGCAACATTCCGAAGATTCTCTCAGGCGGCTGGGTGCCGCTGGTTATCGCTGCCGTGCTTTTCACGCTCTTCACCACGTGGAACCGTGGCCGCCGCCGCATGATGCAGGTCCTGTCCGAGCAAAGCATGCCGGTTGAGAAATTTCTCGAGGAAGAGCGGGATCCGACGCGCCTTGCCGGGACGGCGGTCTTTATGGCCCCCGATCCCAAAGGCATTCCATTCATTCTGCACCACCATTGGCTGCACGATCACATCATCCACGAAAACGTGGTGCTGCTCACGGTGGTCAATGGCGCGGTCCCCTACGTGGACGCGACGGACAGGCTCGCGATCGGGGAGGAAGGGCCAAGCCTCTGGCGGGTCAAGGCATCTTACGGCTTCATGCAAAGCCCGAACATCAAGGATATTTTGACGCACCTTAAGCGCGAGCGGCCGGAGATCGACCTTTCCAAGATCACCTATTATCTGGCCAGCCCGAAGATCGGTGACGCTCCCGGCAAAGGCTCCCTGCCTGGCTGGCAGCGGGCGCTGTTCCGCTGGATGACCCGCAACGCCCGGCCGCTAACCGATTCCCTGGGCCTGCCGCCCAACAACATCGTGGAGTTCGGGGTCGAGGTGAAAGTCTAGGGCGCCTGAAGCGGCATTTTTGGCCCTCGTGGGGAATGGAGGCTCCAACCCGTTTTATCGCTATCCGTCTTGGAGAATCGTTAGTGTTCGGCCCGGGTCTGCTTTTTGTTGTGTCCGGGCCTTCGGGGGCCGGCAAAGATACGCTGGTGGACGCATTGCGGCAACGTATGCCCCGCCTCAAGTACTCAGTGTCGGCCACCACACGCGCGCCCCGTCCGGGGGAAAACGAGGGAGAGCATTACTTCTTTCTCTCACGCGATGATTTCCAAAAACGAATAGCGAGCAACGGATTCCTGGAACACCGGGAATATAACGGAAATCTGTATGGGACCCCGCGCGACTTTGTCGAGCACACCCTGACCGAAGGCTACGATCTTTTTATGAAGCCCGAAGTCAACGGAGCGCTGGCCATCAAGGCGGCATTCCCCGATGCTGTGTTGATCTTTTTGCTTCCGGATAAGTTCTCGCACTTGCGCGAACGGCTCTTGGCCCGCCGCACGGAAACAAACGAAGAGATTGCCCGGCGCTTGGAGATCGCCCATAGCGAAATGCAGTATCTCCGAAACTTTGATTACATTGTTATTAACGAAGACCGCCGTGAAGAGGAGGCGGTAAACGATCTCGAAGCCATCGTGCGCGCAGAACGTTTCCGCATTCATCGTTACGACGAAGACTCGATAAGGAAATTGGAAGACTCATGACCGACCCCACGGATCCCACCGACAAGAATCCGCTCATCGTTTTCGGCGACCTCGACCGCCTCATGGACAAGGTTGACTCGAAATTCACGCTCGTGAACGTCGTGACCAAACGCGCAAAGCAGCTCAATAACGATGCGCCGGCGCTCACGGACCGCGTCAATCCGAACAAGCCTGTCTCAACGGCCTTCAATGAAGTCGCCGAAGGCAAAATCGGATACAAACGCACTCGCGAAGGCATAAAATAGCTCAAGAATCTCTCAGCTAGCGTGAGTACTCTCTAAACCATGTGCGGCATTGTAGGCTACATTGGGGAGCGCGATAGCGTTCCCATCATTCTGGATTCGTTGCAGCGCCTCGAGTATCGCGGCTATGACAGCGCGGGTATTGCCGTTATCGAATCGGACGGTGCATTGCGCGGCAGTAAGGCTGAGGGGAAACTCTCGCGGCTGGCGGAGCGCTTGCGCAACGGCGAACGCATCAGCGGTAAAGTGGGCCTGGGCCACACGCGTTGGGCAACGCACGGCAAGCCTTCGGATGCAAACGCGCATCCGCATGCCGATTGCAGCGGGAAGATTGCCGTCGTCCATAATGGCATCATCGAGAACTACGCGCCGCTGCGTGCGGCGCTTCTCGATCAAGGCCATGTCTTTAAGAGCGAAACCGATACCGAAGTCCTCGCCCACCTGATCGAAACGCAGTACAAAGGCAATCTCGAAGAAGCAGTCCGCGAAACGCTTAAAGAGGTGCGGGGCGCTTACGCGCTCGGGGTCATCTCTTCAGACGATCCGGAGCATCTGATCTTTGCGCGCAATGGCGCGAGCCCGTTGGTTGTCGGTATCGGCGACGGTGAGATGTTTGTTGCCTCGGACACACCTGCAATTCTTCAGTACACCCGCAAAGAGATTATCTTGCAAGAAGGCGAGATGGTTGTCGTCGGGCGCGATGGGTATCGCCTCATGTCCTATGACGGCACACCCGTCCAGCGAGAGGTCATGCATATTACGTGGGATGCGACTTCCGCGGAGAAGAGCGGATTCAAGCACTTCATGCTCAAGGAAATCTTCGAACAGCCCAACGTCATCAAAGAGACGCTTGCCGGCCGTATCGATGAAAGTAATGACGTGCAGCTCGCCGCCGAGACCAAGCTGGACGATCAGATGCTCATGAATATTTCGAAGATCGCGGTCACCGGCTGCGGCACCGCGTATCATGCAGGTCTTGTGGGACAGTATCTGTTGCGCTCCCTCGTGCATTTGCCGGTCGAGATGGAACTCGCAAGTGAATTCCGTTACGGCGATCCCGTTATCGATCCGAGCGCGCTCACTATAGCGATGTCGCAGTCCGGAGAAACTGCCGATACAATCGAAGCGGTAAAAATAGCGACCGCGGCGGGCTCGCCCGTGCTGGGCATCTGCAATGTCGTCGGCTCGCACTTAACGCGGCTCGCAAACGGTACGCTCTTCACGCGCGGCGGCCCAGAGATCGGCGTAGCGGCGACCAAGACGTACGTCTCGCAAGTCACCGCGATGACGCTCTTTGCACTGTATCTAGCGCGGCTACGCAAAACAGCGCCGCTCGAGCGATTGCGCGAGATTGCGGATAACACAAAGCTGTTGCCCGCAGCCGTCGATGTCGTACTCAACACGTCTGACGAAATCCGAAAGGTCGCGAAGAAGTTCCGCAAGTCGGATTCCATGCTCTTCATTGGACGATACATCAATTTTCCGACGGCCCTTGAGGGCGCGCTCAAACTCAAAGAGATCTCATACATTCATGCTGAGGGCTATGCCGCCGGCGAAATGAAACACGGGCCGATCGCCCTTCTCGATTCACGGGTTCCGATTGTCGGGGTTATGACCGAAGGGCGCGTCCGCGAGAAGATTCTCTCAAATCTGTCGGAAGCCAAAGCGCGCGAGGCGCCGATTATCGTGGTGGCAAATCACGGCGACCAAGAGGCCAAGGCGATCGCCGACTATGTCTTCTGGGTCCCGAAGGTCGATGAGTTGCTCTCGCCGATCGTCAATGTGATTCCCCTTCAGCTCCTCGCGTATCATATTGCCGACATAGAAGGCAAAGACGTCGACCAACCGCGTAATTTAGCAAAAACCGTCACCGTTGAATAGTACGATCACGGTCCGCCGGGGCCGGCCCAGGCGACGCCACGCGTTTTAATCCAGGTTCCGTTGTAAAGCGCGTGTAACGGGAAGCTTCACGGAAACGGTTGTGCCGCGTCCGCCGCACGAGTCGACTTCGACACCGCGCCCCAAGGCCGAGACGAGGAAGAGTCCGCGCCCGCATTCAGCAAGCGGATCGTCAGGCAAATCAAAACTTGGCGTGAATCCTTCGCCCTGATCCTGAACCGAGAGGACCGCTGAGGTCTCTTGCCACTCGACGCGAATCGCAACGCGCCCGGGCGCATAACGCACGACGTTGGCGATTAATTCGCCGAAAATGAGTTCGGCCGCCGCGAAGTCCGAGTTCGAGGCCGCAAACGTATGCAAAAAGGTTAAGAAGTGAGCGCGGACATGCTCTGCACGTCGCGCATCTTCACACTGGAACGACCACAGCACGCCTACCACTATAAGACGCGGACGCGCGTTTGTCGAGCGCTCTGTAACTGGGCCTCGCAGGCGGCCCCCTTGTTTTGCCCACACCCGGCAGGCCGCCTGCGCTGACTCCAGGGCCCACACCCGGGGGGCTCCGTCGCTAGGAAGTTTTGATCTCGCGATCTTGCCGCGCTCCCGCCATTGCAACCGGTTCAACGAGGCGCACGAGCGCGTGTACCACGTCTGAATCGTATTGCGAGCCGGTCGCTTTCTTGAGTTCCTCGATCGCTTGCGAAGCCGTAAGCGCCTCGCGGTATGGCCGCGGGCTCATCATTGCATGAAATGCGTCCGCTACGCCGAGGATTTTAGCCGGGAGCGGAATGTCGTGCGCGCCCGCTCCGTCGGGATACCCGCGACCGTCCAGGCGTTCGCGGTGCGCGCGAATCACGGAGGCGAACATCGCAAGTGCCGGCATCGTGCGCAGGATGGAAGCTCCCATCGCCGGATACCTGGACACGATCGCCCACTCCTCAGCATTAAGAGCGTCAAGCTTGTTTTGAATCGCATCGGGAATGCCGATCTTACCGATTCCGCAAAGTAGTCCGGCTCGCACCAAGAACAGAGTCTGATCGGAACTCATGCGCATGGCGCCTGCAACTCGCCCGCAGAGCGCGCTTACCGCGCGCGCATGTTGATACTCTGCATCGCTGTGCGTTCGAATGACTGCAACCAGCGCATCAACGATGTGGTCGGCGGGAATGAGTTTCGAGGTGTCGATGCGTGGCGTACCCATGCGCTGTAACCGAGCGTTTACGAAGGTAACTTCGAGCTCAACTGCGGTCATGGTGAGGTAGGTAGCCACCTCGGCATCCACCGCCGCACCGGTTCGAAAGGCATCCGCGATCAGCGAGCAGGCAATGGTTAAGAAGCGTGAGGAACGCGACTCAAAGTCGTTGTCCATTGCGAGGGCCTTGCCCCAAAGTTCCAGCGGGAGGAATTCGCCGCGATGGAGCGCTTGGCAAAGCCGGTCCAAGAAGCCCGCAAAAAATAGTGAAGATGCAAATGTGGGTTCATTGTTCGCGGGATGCATGCGCAGGAGCATATCGTCGACAAGCTTGCGCCGGTCCGCGCGAATAAACTCGTACAAGCGAACGCGGGTCGGTCGGTCTAATGTCGGTTCAATCATTTGTTGCAAACGCGGCAGCTCGGCTGCGACCTCTAAGCGATCGAGGATTTCACAGATCGAAAGCATGCCGTTCCGCTCTAGATGTGCGGCTGGGCTTCGTCTTGCGGCGTACGGTTCACGGTCTGGCTCGTCGCAGGAACAAAGCCCGAGGAGTTGGCGCCGCCGGAACAAGCAGCTAGACCAAAAATGCTGGCCGCCAGGGCGAGAGATGCAATGAATCTACGGGTGGTCATTAAGCCTCCGGTCGGTTGTAGGTTTATGCACCTAGCATAGCCCCCAACGGCAGAGGTGTCTCCCACCAATCATTGGTGGGTTTTTGCATTGCTACCCTATCAAGCCTCGGTCGCGTGCGAAGAGAATTGCTTCGCGCCGTGAGGAAACGCCGAGCTTTCTCATAATAGATTTGACGTGCCAGTCAATAGTATGCGAACTTTTGCCGAGTTCGACTGCCGCCGCCTTACTTTCTCCGACCCGCTCCAGGGCGCGCAGTACCTCAATCTCGGTACGGGTAAGAACGGCGGAGGTGCCGGCACGCTGCAAAGTCGGCATCGGGAGCACACGTAGCATTCGAGCAAGGCCTGCGTATCCGGTTTGCTCCAGACATGCGAAAGTGGATTCCAGCTCATCCTCGAGCGCTCGCGTTTCCAAATGCGCGAGCATCGAGCGGGCCGTACGCACCAGTGCAGTTGATCGTTCGGAGAGGTGATGTACTAGCTTCTCCGCTTCGGCGATGGTGCGATGTGCGGTCGCGAGCTTCCCGAGGAGTAATTGCGAGAGGCCTAGCCACACAAGTGCCTTTGCATGCCGTTTCGGGACATACGACTCGCTAACGTCTTCGAGGCGCAGTTGTTCTTGGCCATATGCGTACATCATCTCCGCGCTGTCACGCTTTCCGCATGCAGCCGCATAAAGCGCGATCTCACCGGCACGAAGCGCACGCCGAAGGGCCGATGGCTGCGAGCTTTCCGATCCCGCCAAGATAGTGAACGCCTCATCGAACTGCCGATGCCACGCCGCCTGAATTGAAAACGTAGGAAACAAGGTTGTACGTGCCCGCGAGTACCGCTCGGCATCAAAGCCACGCAATTGTTCCGAAAGTTTTGGGAGGGCCTCATAGTTTCCGCGCTCGACCTCCAACTCGTACATTGAACTAAGCGCCGTAAACCGCAGGGCCATGTCGCCTGCTTCCGATGCGGAACGCTCCATCTGTTTTGCTGACCAAAGGGCTTGCGATACTTGCTCGGAGGTGGAGTGTATGTAGAGTAGTATCGATTCAGCGCGGGCGCAGAGTGCATACATTTCGAGGGATTTTGCGAGGCGGATAGACTCGGTCGCACGCTCGCCGGCGCGTTTTACTTCGCCCGAGACCAACTGCAGATACGCGCACTGATGAAGAAGCACCGCACGGACTTCATCGTTCGCAAGCGGAGCCGATGCCTCGACTGCCTCGTCGATAAGCGCAAGCGCGTCACCTTGACGTTGGCAGTGCCAATATGCGGCCGCGAGATAGCCCATCAGCGAAACCTTGAGTCCGAGCGGAAGATCGAACTTGAGGGCGGGCTCGAGAATTTGTGCGCCCTCCACGCGGTTATCTTGCAGAACCTCCCGTGCGAATTGCAGGCGCAACTCCGCTTCCTGCACCGGTGTTGCAGCCCGGGCAATCGCTTCGCGATACCACGCTTCGGCGCGTTTGGGATCGCCAAAGTTCGCTTCGCAGTTCGCCCGCAATGCAAGAAGGCCAGGATGCGCGTCGATATCGAGATCGGATCCGAGGAACTCCAACGTTCGAACGACTACACGGCGTTGTCCGTGGTCGATGAGTCCAAATCCGCGTTCGTCTAGGACGCGACGAAGTTCCGTAACGTCGCCTGCCTCTTGATAGGCCCCGAGGGCCCTTTCGAATTGCCCCAGTCTTTCGTAGGTCGCGGCAGCATCGAGCCAGGCATGCTTGTGGCGCTCGTCGTCTTGGCCCAGCGTACTCCGTAAGAAGTCGCGAAAGAGGTCGTGATAGCGAATCCCACCATCGCTGTCGCGAACGATGAATATCCCCTGGTCCTTGAGGTATTGCAAACGTACGCGAGGTTCGCGCACACCAGCCGCAGTCAATACATTCAAGTCGATGCGCTCATACACGCAAGTGCGCAACAAGAAATCGGATTCACCCGGCGAGAGCCCAAGTACTATCTGCTCTGCTAGATATTGATAGGAAAGTTCTTGTGTCGTGGCGCGCAACTCATCGAGATCGAGCGTGCGTTCCGCACTCAAAAGGGCAAACGTGAGTGCAGTCGGCCAACCTCCGGTATAGGCATACAGCTCGTTGATCTGCGCCCCGGTAAGCTCCGTCCCCACGTCCGAGCAGGTTGCGATTGCCTCATCATGGGTGAAGGTCAACTCGCGTTCGCCGATCGCCATCTGCGACTGTCCGTAGGCGATCCACGAACTGATCGGAAGTCCGCAGGCAGCTCGCGAGGAGACGATCCACCGGACGTGGTCGCCTGTGCGCTCTACGAGCCGCGCAAGCAGGCTCGTCACGGCCGGATCTTCCGCAGCCGCCACGTGGAAATCGTCAAGAACGATCGTACCTTTGAACTTGCGCAAAGCGTTAACGAGCCACGCCGCAAGATCGATATCCGGAGAAGTTGATTTCTCGGCGGCATTGACCGCATTCGCAGCCGCCTTGACCCCGAGTTTCACCTTTGGCGCCATCGCCGTTGCGAACCCTAAGGCAAAGTCGAAGACACTGCGCGTGCCTTCAAGGACGTCATAAACGAACGACATCCCCTTGCAGGCCTGCGAGCCAGTGGTCGAGGGCGACGCTCTTCCCGTAGCCGGCTCCTGCAACCAGGACGGTGACGGGATAACGGTATGCGGAATCCAGCAGCTGCGAAACTCGCGGCCGCACGACCGGTTTGAAAATGCGCCGTGGCTGCGGACGACCCGAGCCGACGGACGAGAGCCTCGGGCGCATCCCCCAAGGTTCGACCTTTATTTGCCAACGCACTCTTAAACCAGTATGCTTCTTACGGGAGTAATCCCAAAAAGGGAGCAGAGATGCCAAGGGGTCCCAAGCAATCACCCGCAGTGGTAAGACTGTCGGGTGATCTTGATGTGTTTCTGAAGACGAAGCTGCAGCAAGAGCTGCAGACCGGATCCGAAGGAGGCACGCTCATTATTGACCTCACCGCTGTTTCGTTTATCGATTCGGCCGGCTTAACCGTGCTCATCGACGCGCACAAGCGCGCCGCACGCACCGGGGGTGAGGTGCGCCTCATCGTACTCGAAGACCAGCAAGTGTACCGCATTCTGCAGATCACGGGGCTCACACGGATGTTCAAAACATTTGCCACCGAGGCTGCAGCCGTCGCGGGATAGAACGCCAGCCGCATGACTCGAAGTGACGGCCGCGCGCCCGATACCCTACGCCCGGTTCTTATTGAGCCGGGTTTTCTGAAATTTGCCGAAGGCAGCGCCCTCATCAGCGTCGGGAACACGCGCGTGCTCTGCGCCGCAAGCATCGACGATCGCGTTCCGGCTTGGATGAAGGGCCGCGGCGTCGGTTGGGTGACCGCCGAATACTCCATGTTGCCACGCGCGACGCAAGAGCGCACGCAACGCGAAGCCTCCAAAGGCCGTGTCGGCGGCCGCACACATGAGATTCAGCGGATCATCGGGCGGGCGCTTCGTGCGGTGATGGACATGCCCAAACTCGGCGAGCGCACGGTGTGGCTCGATTGCGATGTGCTGGACGCCGACGGCGGAACCCGGACCGCCGCCGTCACAGGCGCGTACGTTGCTCTGGCACTCGCGCTGCAGAAAAGCTTCGACCCGAAGGACGCCGCAAGGTGGCCCTTACGCGGCCAGATTGCCGCAATTAGCACCGGTTACGTGGACGGCACCGCGCTTCTGGACCTGCCCTATGAAGAGGATAGTCGGGCTGAAGTCGATATGAACGTGGCAATGACCGATAGCCGTAAGTTCGTTGAAATCCAGGGCACGGCGGAAGCGGCGGCCTTCGATCGAGCGCAACTCGATAGCATGCTCGGCTTGGCAGAGCGAGGCATCGAGCGCCTCTTTGAATACCAGCGGGCTGCCATCGCCAATGCGAAGTAGTCCGGAAAGGTTGCAAAAACTCGTTTCGCGTGTTTGCGAATTTTATATTACGGATAAAGGGATGAAGAAGGCGCAGGAGCGCATGGCGGACCTCCTCGCGCGCAATGCGGCCACAGAGGCAGACGTCGCGGCCTACCTGCAGGCGGTCGGGCGGTATTTCTCGGGCTTCCACAGCGAGGCACGGACGCATCTACGCTCTTTAGATAAACGTTTGGAGCAAGTGAACCAAGTTCATTTCAATCTCACGGCCGAGCGTAACGTCGCCGTGCGCCGCATCGAAGGCACGCAGGGCGTCTTAGCGGAGCTCTCGGAACTCGATAACGCGGAGGCCCGCATCGGATGAAGATGCTCGAGGACTTCGGCAAGGGCACGACCGCGCTCATTGAATACGCAGGCGGCGTCACTATGCTCGGCGGCGAAACCGTCGGGTTTATCGCGCGCGCTCGCATCCGCCTTACCGAGACGCTCAATCAAGCCTATTTCCTCGGCTTTCAGTCGCTCATCATCGTCCTGCTCACTTCGCTTTTTACGGGGATGGTGTTCTCCCTCGAATCGGCCCAGCAAGCGGTTCAATACGGCGTGGGAAACCTGGTCGGTGGCGCGGTTGCGTACACATCGGTACGCGAACTAGGCCCGATGCTTTCAGCGGTTGTGGTGGCCGGCCGAGTCGGCGCGGCCATCTGCGCGGAGATCGGCTCGATGGTCGTCACAGAACAGATTGAGGCATTGCAATCTCTGGGCCTTGCGCCCGCCCGGTTCTTAGTCGTTCCGCGGCTGCTCGCGCTTATTATCATGCTTCCGCTGCTCACGATCTTCGCCGACGTCGTTTCAATCGTCGGGGGCATGTGGATCGCTCAGACGTACGCGCACATCAACCCGGATTCGTTTTTGTCATCCGCGCGGCAGACCGTTGGCTTTGAAGACGTGGTCAAGGGTCTCTTCAAGTCGGTGATCTTTGCGATTATCATCGTGCTCGTCGGCGCCTACCAGGGGCTCGGAACGCGCGGCGGGGCAGCGGGAGTGGGACAATCGACCACCGGCGCGGTCGTTATCTCGATCATTCTAATCTTCATTTCGAACTTCATTATGTCGTATATGCTCTTTGGTGTCGGCCATTGAGCAATATCATTGCGAAGCTTGACAATGTCACGATGCGCTACGGCGATAAAGTCATTCTGCAAAATTGCTCACTCGATGTGGTAGAAGGCGCGATTACGTGCATCATCGGTCTTTCAGGTGCCGGAAAATCGACGATCTTACGTTTGCTCAACGGCTTGCGCAAACCCGATGAAGGCCACGTGTACGTCAAAGGCGTGGACATTTGCCACATGCCCGAAACGAAGCTCATCAATTTTCGCAGTGCGATCGGGTTTGCATTTCAGTTTGCTGCGCTCTTCGATTCGATGACGATTGGAGAGAACGTCTCGCTGCCGCTGCGCGAGCATTCTAAGATGAGCGAAGAAGAAATCGAGAAGACCGCGCGCGCGACGCTCGAGAGTGTCGGCCTCGAGCAGACGTTCAACAGCATGCCGAGCGAGCTCTCGGGCGGAATGATCAAGCGGGCGGGCTTTGCGCGCGCCGTCGTGACCAATCCCGATATCGTGCTCTACGACGAACCGACAACGGGGCTGGATCCGATCGTGACGCATCTTTTAACCGATACGATCAAGCGCTTGCGTGCCCAGCTTAACGGCACTGCGGTCGTTATTTCGCACGACCTGCAGAGTATTTACATGATGGCTGATTATATCGGCATGATTTTCGAGGGCGCGATCATCGCCTATGGGACCGTGGACGAACTCAAGAAATCCATGAACCCAATCGTTCAGCAATTTCTACAGGGCAGCGAAGTGGGGCCTATTCCCCTATGACGCGAATAGGCTAAGGAGGCATTATGTCTAGACAAGCACAGGTCGGCGCGTTTTCGATTATGGCGTTACTGCTTCTCTTCGGTTTGTTCTTCATCATCACCGACTTTGCGACGCGCCATACCGGCTACCGGGTCGGCATCCACTTCAATTCGGCGGCGGGCCTCCACTCCGGAGCGCTCGTCTACTTCAGCGGTGTAACGGTTGGCACGGTTGATTCGATTGTGCTTTTGCCCGATAACACCGTGGACGTCGTCCTTGCCGTAAATAAGGACGTCGATATTCCACGCAATTCGAAGTTTCTTATTCAAGCGCCGCTTACGGGCGATCCGAGCCTCTTAATCGTACCCCCGCTTCCGCCGGTACGCCCCGTCGGCATGACCGGCCCGACGCCCGCGCCCGCCGCACAACCGGTCTTAGAGCGCAAGCTCTTACCGGTGGATCAACAGCCACAAGGCACGAATAGCGCGACAATCGGCGACCTCCTCGAACAGGGTCAGGGCGAGGTAAAACGTCTCGATGCGATGCTTGCGGATTTGCAGAAGCGCGAGCCGTTGTTGCTCAACAAGCTCCAAGACACGATGGACAATGCAAATGCGCTGACGGTTACAGCTAATCGTTCGGTGCAAAACCTCTCATCGCAAGCGCAAGAGATTGCCTCTCAGCTTCAAGACACGGTGACGAAGGCGGGCAATAATGTGGTGACGCTTACGGGGACGCTAAATTCAACGGTCGCGCAGAGTTCAGGCAAGGTCGATACCTTGCTTACGAGTCTGAATTCGACCGCTGTTTCGCTGAACCAGTCGGTCGATTCGCTCAAGAGCCTTGCCACCAACAAGGAGCTCAAGCAGAACATCCTCGACACGACTCGCAATATCGCGCAGACCACACAAACAATCGCGTACTTGACAAACGACTTGCGCCAAATAACCGGGAACCCGCAAACCCAGAATCAAGTGCGCGATACGGTTGCGAATCTCGATGCAACAATGCAAAAGGCCAACTCGCTGCTGGGAACGTTGGGCGGCACAAGCAACGTGTACGGCGTCGACCCGAAGGCCACGCCATATCCCGTCAATTATCCCTTACCGAGCGGCGCTCCACCGCTGCCGGCAAGAATCCCCGGCTCATCCCCGGGCCCGGTTGTGAACGAACCGAACGCCGGTCCGACAAACACGCCCAAAAATATCGGCAACAAGCTCGGCGGGCTCGCAAAGAATCTTTTTGCGGTGCAAGTTCGCGTCGGCGTGCTAAATAATCAGCGCATCGTGAGCAGCAATCCTAATCCATTGCTCTCGGCGGACAAGGGACCGTATACGGACTTCAATTTGATTCTGTTGCCAAAGAGCAGCACGAGTTTCATGGTTGGCGCGAACGATATCGGCGCGCGCTCGACACTGAACTTTGCGATGCTTAAGTCATTCGGCAACAGCTTGCGGATCGGCGGCGGCGTTCTCTACTCGCGTCTCGGCGTTATCGGCAAGTACGATGCGCAACGCTTTGGACTCGAGGGGCGGCTCTATGACTTGCGGCGTCCGACGCTCGATACGTATCTCAATCTCAACGTCGCTTCATTCTCGTCTATTTTCTTCGGATACCGCGATATAACGCGTCCGGAGCGCCGTGCCACCCTCGGACTCCAATTGCAGTTCTAATCGGTAAGGTATGATCGAACCGAAGCTAAAGATCGGCATTATTGGGGCGGGCGCGATGGGAACGCTCTTCGGATACCACCTCGCACAATCGTGCGAGGTCACGATGCTCGACCGCAATCAAGAGTTGCTCGAAGCAATCGGCGGTGACGGCTTATCTGTAAACGATGCGCCGCGGCGGCGCGTCTCGGTTGCTAGGAATGTCTCGCAGCTGTTTGGATCCTCCGTCTTGTTTTTGTTCGTTAAAGCGGTCGACACGCTCAATGCGTTGCGGCCCTTTGCCGGTCAACTCAATCCGGCAACCCCGATCGTTTCGCTGCAAAACGGCGTCGGCAACGAAGATGCCATCAAGACCGCGCTCGGCGGAGCCGTGCCCGTCGTCCTTGGAATTACGACGGAATCATCGCTCAGCTTGGGGCCGGGCAGCGTGCGAAGCTCTGAAGCCGGCACGACGATCTTAGGATCCGGCGGAGCGGCACCGGAAACATCGCGTCGCATGGCCGGATTGCTCGCCCAGAGCGGGCTGCATGCCTCCGTCGTTTACGATATTCGCCCGCATTTGTGGGGAAAGCTCGTTGCCAACGCGGCGATCAATGCGATCAGTGCACTCTTGGATTGCGAAGCCGGCGCGATTCCCGCGGACGCGAATGCGGCGCGACTTGCGCAGGCAATTGCCCGCGAAGCGGCCACGGTCGCAGCCGGCTTGCGAATCAACCTCCCGTTTAGCGATCCGTGGCAATACGTCACCGAAATAATCTCAGTCGGCGCGGATTCAAAGAGCTCTATGGCCTTCGATCTCGAGATGGGTCATCCAACGGAGATCGATCACATCAACGGCGCCATCGTGGCAGCCGGCCGCCGCATCGGCGTCGCAACGCCCTACAACGACGCGACCGTTCGATTGATCAAAGCAAAAGAGGCATTGCTAAAGATTCCGGTACGCGCCGCGATTTAACGAACGCCATCGAGCGGCCAGAATCCATAAATCGCCCGGCCCGCTTCAAGATCCCAGAAACGTGTGGCGTTATCGCCGACCCCGTAGACCATCGCAAACGGCACGTCGCGCGAAAGAATTGCGCGCACCAGACGCGCAAAATCGCGCTGCGACATCCAGGTTGCAGCATATCGCTTAAACTTTTGTTCTTCGCTCAGATTTAACCAGCCCGAAGACTCGCGGACGGTCTCGTGTGTGGGATCGTCGGCGCCGGTGATGGAACCGATGCGCACGCACGCCACTTGCATTCCGTACTGATCGCTGTAATAGCGGCCGAGCACTTCGCCGAAGGCTTTCCAAACGCCGTACAGTCCGTCCGGACGATAGGGGTCTTCAGTGCCGATCACGCGCCCGAATCCAGCTTCGTATATCTGCGGAGCGTTCTCGACTTCGTTCATTCCAACCGCATGGTTGGAGCTGGCAAAAATGATGCGCCGCAGACCATTTTGGCGGGCTGCTTCATAGACGTTGTATGTGCCGCCGATGTTCGTCCCGTACACGTCTTCCCACGACGCGTCGACCGCGACACTGCCTGCGAGATGGATCACTGTCTCACAGCCCGCAAGGGCGGCCCGCATTGCTTCAAAATCCCGAACGTCCGCATTGATGTCGGCGTCTCGCAAATCAATACGAACGACGTTATGATCAACCGCGAGATCAGCGCACAACCGCTTTCCGATGGTCCCGCCCGAGCCGGTTACCGCAAGTTTCATACAGGCTGCGAATCGGCGACGGACGCGGCACGCCATGAAGGAGAAGCGGTCAGTGTAGCCATGAACCCGCGCTTCGATAAAGGGGAAAGAACGGCCCGTCTTACGACACTCCTCGTGGGGCGCGGCGACGGTTCTTCGCCGGGGCCGCCAAGATTCACGTACACGACATGCCCGCTCGGGTGTGTACCTCGATCGTGGGCCCCGACCTAGCCGTGCGGTTCTCAAAGACTCGCAGTGAGCCGCACCCGGCATTCACTTTCTTCTTGCCTTCCATGCAAACTTGCATCTGAAGAGCGCCCGTTGTGAGATGGTGGCCGCGCCCAACGGCAAGGGCGTCAGCACAAAGAACAATCCTAGTACAATCGCTACGATCGTACGGTGAGCCCTCTACATTTGCGGGACGAGGCGTAAGAGGCGAATGTTTCCGATGCCCACGCGCACGATGACGGAATGTGTTCCGCCGGCGCCGATCTTTCCGACAATCGACTCCGAATCGCTGTGCGCTTTGCCGTGCAGATCGAAATCGGTGAAAATGATCCCGTGCTCCGTATGCAAATCCACACGCGCGTTCGCAGTGGCGGGCACGTAGACTTCCACGTCACCCTGGCCAGAATGGAAGTGCAGGTCGCCAGGCCAGTTTACATCCCCAAAAAGAACAGAGATATTTCCGTGCGCCGTGCTCGCATTCGCGTAGCTCGGAATTTGAATTTTGATATCGCCTTCGGTATCGACCGCATCGATGGGGCCCGGAACGTCCGAGACGAGGATGTCGCCCTTTGCCACGTCGAGCTGGGCGCGCACGCCGGCCGGGACACGAACCAGAAGATCCGTCGACGGCGCGTCTCGAGGCGGCGGACAAGTAACGGGACAGGTTGTGAGCATTCGCGCGAGCCGAACGACGGCAATACCCGCCATGGAGGCACTCTTCGCAGAGATCGTGTAGCGGTTTTTCGGATCGGCTGCGGCCGGAGGGTAGGCTGCAACCTTGCCCTTGCCAAGAATGACGTGTAATGTTCCCGAGTCGAGCGTTCCTGTCTGCATCACGGCGCCCTGATCGGTCGAACAGGCGCACAGCCCGAGCAGCAAAAGAATGGAGCGAAACCGCCGCGTCATAGGATGTTCAACAATTGCTT
>JACRUB010000189.1:0-1458 GCA_014305015.1 Vulcanimicrobiota bacterium
AGCCATAGTCGCGCACGTCGAATCGCGGAATGTCTCAGTCGAAAATGCATGGTATCCACAGGACACCTGGTGGATCATCGCTCGCGTGCGCGCTGCGGCCGGAGATATGGAAGGCTACAAAGAGGTTGCCGTTCGCGCAGGTGCGCTCTTGGAAGAGCGCATGAAGCAGATTGCCGACCACGAGCGCGTGCAACGCTACGCAGGCACGCGCTACAACGCCGAAATTCTCGCCGCGGTGACCGGCATCAAAGCCGGGTAGTTCAAGTGCTAGCCGAGGGCACTTAGCGTTGGGAACGATCCCGCGAGAATTGGTGAGGATGCACGGCCGAGCCATTTTTCGAGCACGGTTGCATACACGCTGCGGAAGTCCGTGCTGAATGCCAAGTTGCCCATATTTAGTTTTCCGAGGTCGGGATACTGTCCGTACATTCCGCCTTTAACACCGCCGCCGATTAGGAACAGCGGTGATGCCTCACCGTGATCGGTGCCCCGGCTCGCGTTCTCCCCGACACGGCGTCCAAATTCCGAGAACGTCATCGTGAGCACGCGTTTATCGTTTCCGTGCGCCGAAAGATCGTCGTAGAACGCCGAGAGCGCGTTTGAAAGTTCGCCGAGGAGGCGATCTTGGACGCCTTTCTGGTTGATATGCGTATCGAACGACCCGTGCTGCACGTAGAGAATCTTCGTGCCCACCTTACTGCCGATAATTTGCGCTGCGAGCGCAAGGCTGCGTCCGATTGGGGTTGCGGGATACGACGCACTGGCCTTATAACCGGCAACGAGTTTCGGAAGTTCTTGGGAGCCTTTTTGCGCGTGGTCTTCGATCTCCATGACGTGCGAGAGGTACGGCGACCTAAACGGCAGGCGCTTCTGTTCGATGATCGAGGTATAAGCACTGCGGGAATCTGCGTTGCGGTCGCTCAGAAGGCCGTACCCGTTGATCTGCGGTATTGCCGGCACGTCGGTATTGCGCGCAATCATCGCCTCCGGAAGGACTTGCGAAATCGCAACGCCGTTGAAGAGATTGTCTTTGGGCAAACCCGCGTCATCGAGATAGCGTCCCAGCCAGCCCGTATGCTCGTACTTCCCAGGCGACGCGGTCTGCCAAATTTCCGTCGAGCGGAAGTGCGAATGGTCGGGATCGGGATAGCCGACACCTTGCACGATTGCGACCATACCCTTGTCGTACATGTTCTTGAGCGACTTCATTTCGGGATTGAGACCGATGTGCTCGTTGATCGACAACACGTCGCCGCGCGGAATGCCGATACTCGGACGGAAGCTGTAGTATTGCCCGTCGCCGTGCGGCACGACGCAATTGAGGCCGTCGTTTCCACCTTGCAAGTTCACGAGGACCAACACGCGGTTATCCCCACCCGGCAAACCCGGAAGCGGCGACTGCGCAAGCGCGCGAGCAAAAAGATGATCGGTGTTTGCAACGACCGTGATCCCGCTCAG
>JACRUB010000189.1:1558-4127 GCA_014305015.1 Vulcanimicrobiota bacterium
CAAGCGCGCGAGCAAAAAGATGATCGGTGTTTGCAACGACCGTGATCCCGCTCAGTGCACCGAGTAAAAATTGCGTCCGTCTCATTGTATGTGGTCCTTTTAGTTCAACTGGAAGGCGGGCATCGCCATCGTTAGGTAGGCTGCTCCGCGCACGCGTTCGTCGTAATTCTCCATTGAGAACATCCCGAGCGCGGACGTGTTCGAGCCGTTGAGATAATTCTTTACGCGCGTCTCTGCAGCGGGTGACGCATCATCCGAGAGGATGTAGGTCACGAGCTGATGCGTGGCTTTGGTCGCGTCCATCGGCACGGCGGTGAGCCATGACGACTGCGCCATCATCTGCGAATTCACAAGGCCGGTCGCAAAATTCTCGCGCGCGATCATCATTTGGCTGGTGAGCCAGTTGGTGCCGCCCGGCCAGCCGGCGACGTTGGGCGGATAGAAAAGAATCTGCCCCATCTGCATGAGCGCCTGTTGCGCGCTGCGATCCGTTTCTTTCAAACCAAATACTTTGTAGGAGCCGACGACGAATTCGACCGGGCTCTTCACGAGCGCGCGATATGCGCGATCGGAGAAGAACACGTTGCTCATGAGTAACCTCGACATCACCGGCGCGAGATTGTAGTCGTGCTGCTTGAGCAGGCCGGCGACGGCGTCCACCAGTTGCGGCTCGGGATCGTTGTAGACGAAAAAGCTGAGCAACTCCGAGGCAAAGAACTTTGCGGAAGCCGGTTGCTGGAAGATAATGTTGACAATATCCTCGCCACTGAAATTTCCTCGCCGGCCCATGAACTGCTTGGTGCCGTTGTCGTGCATGCGGGCAACTTCCAAAAACTGACCGTCTCGCGGATTGACGCTCCAGCCGGTAAACGCGCGGGCGGATTCGCGAATATCTTGCTCCGTATAGTTGCCATGCCCCAGCGTAAAGAGCTCCATGAGCTCGCGAGCGTAGTTTTCGTTGGGGTGCGCCGCTGCGCTGCGCGCGTTATCCAGATACAGCAACATTCCGGGGTCTTTCGAGACCGCAAGGGTGAGATCGCGCAGATTTCCGAGCGCGTGATCCCGGAAAAGCTGATTTTGGTTGTAAACATACGACGGCCACACGCCCTTTTGAATTGCTGCCGTCGTGAAGTGGCCGTGGAAGAAAAACGTCATCTTCTCCTGCAGCGGCGCGGGAGTCGTCACCATTCGGTCGATCCACCACTTTTGCAGCGCAATAATCGACTGGCGCGATTGGCGGCGAATGTCTTTAAGCTTGTCGCGGCGAGCCGTGTCATCCATCTGCATGCCCATGCCGCGTCCGCCCCGTTGCAGCGGCAAAATGCCTTGCGCATACGGATCGAAGATGCCGGCGGGCGCCGGCGATCCGGCAGTCGGCGGAAAATGAATGAACGACTCGACCGCGTCGTGGACGTTCATGCCCGCGAGGCGCCTTACATCATCGGGACTTCCACCGAATCCGGCGCGCCGAAGCAGATGAGCGGCAAGCCGCGTATTCCAGGGACCGCTATACGGCGAAAGCGCCGTCGAAATATCGAGTTGCCCCGCGGGGCGATTCGTCGCTGATGAGGTCATTGTGCTAGTGTAACGGAGGAAGGGTGAATTGCGTCCTTAGTATGCGGTTAAAGGACGGCACATAAGCGGGCGGAACGCTTGCTTCTAATGGGAGTCTTAGAAAGCCGCCTCGATCGCAGCGCCGATGCCTTTACACAAAATTATGACCGCATGTGCCGCCTGGTTGCCGAGCTGCGCGAGCGCTTGGAAGCCGTCCGTGCCGGCGGCGGTCCGGAGGCGACCGCCAAACATCGCAAGCGCGGCAAGCTGACGGCGCGCGAACGCATCGATAAACTCATCGATCCCGGCGCTCCGTTTCTGGAATTCAGCGCACTCGCCGCAAACGGCATGTATAACGATGATTGTCCCGCCGCCGGCATGGTAAGCGGCATCGGCGTGGTGGAAGGCCAGGATTGCGTCATTATCGCAAACGACGCCACGGTTAAGGGCGGCACGTACTATCCGATGACGGTGAAAAAGCATCTGCGCGCGCAAGAGATTGCCGAGCAAAATCATTTACCATGCATCTACTTGGTCGATTCGGGCGGCGCATTCTTGCCGCTGCAAGCTGACGTCTTTCCCGATCGCGATCACTTCGGACGCATCTTCTACAACCAAGCACGGATGTCGGGCAAGAAGATTCCTCAAATCGCTGCGGTTATGGGCTCGTGCACGGCAGGCGGGGCGTACGTGCCTGCGATGTCGGATGAGAGTATCATCGTCAAAGGCAACGGCACGATTTTCTTAGGCGGTCCACCGCTCGTGCAAGCCGCGACCGGCGAGATCGTGACGGCCGAAGAACTCGGAGGCGCCGACGTGCACACGCGCATCTCCGGCGTTGCCGACCATTTCGCGAACGACGATCTGCATGCGCTTGCGCTGGTCCGCGAGATCGTTGCGAATCTTCATTTAGAACTTCCTCAACAATGGGATGCATGCGAAGCTGAAGAGCCCGCCTACGACCCGGCAGAAATCTACTGCATCATTCCCGCCGACTCGCGTATCGGCTACGACG
>JACRUB010000031.1:0-1195 GCA_014305015.1 Vulcanimicrobiota bacterium
ATCGAATTCCCGCTGCGTGAGATCCAGGGAAACGCGGCCCCGAAATACCTCGCGCGTATCAGGATTGAGCGAGACATCGCGCCAGCGCAGGATGCTTTCTTCGATGAGCTGCGGACGCCGCAGTTTTGCTTGCAGCCGTGCGATCAGCTCTTCAAAAACAAACGGCTTCACGAGATAGTCGTCGGCCCCCGAAGCAAGGCCGGCGATCTTGTCGCGCGTCTCGCCTTTGGCCGTAAGCATGATGATCGGCGCCTGGGTGATCTCGCGCAGCAAGGGCAGGGCGCTCAAGCCGTCCATCTGCGGCATCATGACGGCCAGCATGATCACTTCGGGCTCCGACTCGCGGACCAGGGCCAAGGCACTCACGCCGTCGGCGGCCGTGCGAACGGAGAAACCTTCGCGCATTAAGCCGATCTCGAGCATTTCGCGCACGTGCCGGTCGTCGTCTACTATTGCCACTCGCGCGTGTTGCATGGTCGTGGGTATGTGTACTGTGCATCGTCGCGCGAAACCCTTGGAGAAGACTGTGCCTAGGCGGCCCGCAAGGACGGCCAACGGGTATGGCGCTGGTCTGCGATCAGAGCGGCGCGCTCGATCGCAAAGAGCGGGTAGGATATCAGAAATACCCCCCGGCGCGCGAGCAACCCGCAGGTGAGATCGTCGGGCAGATAGTCGGCGAAGAGGTGAATCTCGCGTACGGCGGTCGCATCGGCAAGGATCGCCAGCACATCCCCCAGACAGCACGTGCCCTGCGCTACGAGGCGGTCCGTCACGTCGCGCGCAAAACGTTCCGCCGTCCAGCCGGGTGCCAGGAGCAACAGCCGCTGCAGCGCGGCGGCCGAGCGGCCCTCGAAGTCGACGGCCACGGCGCGCGCCACGCCGGCGATTGCCGGCGCCACCTGAGCGTGTAACGCGGCCGGCGTTATGGTTGCATTCGCCCCGCTGCGAAGCAACGCGCCCGATCCGATAATGTAGCCTTCCATGGGACCACTATGCACTAGCGCAATGCCAGCTGTATGGCATAGGCAGACTTTGCACGAATTGAACTTTTTTTGGGTGTTTTTCGGGCAATCTGACCGGATTGTCATTTGGTGACCGAATTCGCGATTGCTGGCCTGGGCTTTAACAAATGTAGGCGAGGTTGCCCCCGGCAGCTCGATAGGCGGTTGCCGAGACGCGTTTACAAGTTTCCAAT
>JACRUB010000031.1:1205-4105 GCA_014305015.1 Vulcanimicrobiota bacterium
TACGGGTGTACTAGAGGGATCAACGGAGGCGCTCTCGGAAAGCGAAATGGGACATTTCAGGGAGTAATTGGAATACTGACGACTCATAACACGGGCACCTTTTCGCAAGACGTTCTTGCTTTCTGTTGGAGGTCGGCAGTATGATCGTCGCGATCTACGGAGGTCAGAATGCCTGTACAACCGCTTCACGGGCTCATTGAGATTCATGGCGAGCCGATTTCACGACGACCGAAAAACATTCCACGAACCGCTGCAGTCGGCAACATTGGCCAGCGCGCGCCTGTCGTCGTTCCGGACGCCTATATTGCTTTCGCGTGCGGCGCCGCGGCTGAACTCGGTTTCGGCGGATATCAAATGACCGCAAACTGCTCGGAACATTCCTGACATGGATCGTTAGGTGCGTTTCACGTCATCGGATCTCGGTACAGCATATAATGGCGAGCCAACTGGGCCCGATTGGGAGATGACTTTTACCAAGCCCGAAAATCCCTAATTAGAGCACGCATACCGCATTGCTTATGCGCTTGTCATGGAAGATGGCCTCGCTCAGGACGCTGCGCAGGATGCATGCGCGCCATCTGTACTAGGTTTGGTTTCTTCTCTAACATCTTCTTCATGTTCCGCCTTTGGTGCCCGGGCGCGCCCGTGGCGCTAAAGCTAAAAGAATCTTACTACAGTATACTGACCATTCACAGGAAGCGAGGCTTGACTCTACGCGGACTGGCACAGAAGAGTGGTGAGCTGAATTCTTGGACGTTGCGACGAAGTGCGCTTGAATGAAATGCGCTCTTCCAATAGCCCTTTTTGGGCTAGCTATGTGCCTTGCGTCACTACCCGCAAGCGCGTTTGCAGCAGTAGAATCGGATATCGTCCTTAAGACTGCGACTGGGAACATTGATGGCACGCTGATGCTCGCCGGAAAACGTCCGAGTCCCATAGTCTTGATCATCGCCGGATCCGGTCCAACTGACCGCAATGGAAACTCACTTGGCCTAACAACGGACGCCTACAAGCTGCTGGCTGCGGACCTTGCGAGGGTAGGAATCTCTAGTGTGCGTTACGATAAGCGCGGTATCGGCGCAAGCAAGGCCGCCGGACCGCCAGAACAAGATCTTCGCTTCGAAACCTATGTAAACGATGCAGTTGACTGGACGAATCTGTTGCATGCGGATTCACGCTTCTCGCGCGTCGTCATCGCAGGTCACAGCGAAGGCTCACTGATTGGGATTGTAGCTTCGCAACGCGCACCGGTCTCTGCGCTGGTGAGCCTTGAAGGTGCAGGTCGTCCGGCTGCAACGGTGTTACGCGAACAACTGAAGCCGAAGCTCTCGGCTGATCTGTATGCGAAGGCCGATGCGGCGCTCACTCTGATCCAAGCCGGTCATTCCGTCACGGACACGCCACCCCAGCTCGCAGCGCTGTTTCGGCCGTCCGTGCAGCCGTACCTGATCTCGTGGCTGAAGTATGACCCTGCGGTTGAAATTGCAAAGCTGCACATCCCCGTTACGATCGTACAAGGCACCGCCGACATTCAGGTGTCTATGGAAGACGCAATCGCATTAAAGAGTGCGGGGAAATCATTTCGTTTTCTCGTCATCCATGGCATGAATCACGTCCTCAAACACGCGCCTAATACGTCGACGCAAGCAGCTATCGCCAAAGGCTATACGGATCCGGCTCTTTCGGTTGAGGCGAATGTCGTTCGCGCGATCACCGATGCCGCGCAGCTTGGGCACTGACTAGTTCTACGGTGATTGGGCTCGGCAATTTCACTAGCCAGCGATTGTTAGCTAACCGGTGGTCCACGTCGTCTTCAGCAGTCACGCCAATTTGCGCGAGAATAACGTCATTGGGCGAAAGTAGTTTTCTCTTATAAATATTAAATAACGCACAGCTCGATTTCTGGCCTTGTTTTAACGGTTATAGGCGACATTACCGGGCGCCGTTTCATAGGCGATTGCAAGGTCGGTATATGTCCGGTCGATCCGATTGAGCCGTCTCAGCAATCGAAGCAGTTCGGCATGTGCCTCCCACGCCTGGTTAAGGGTAACGCCACGCCGACCACGTTCACGAGTCGAGCGCAGAATGCGCCAACTTTCGAGCGCGTTGACGGACTCGAAGGTTGCAAAACGGTCCTTTGCAAGAATGCCGCTCAGGCGGGAAATCAGGACCGGCTCTTTTACGGCTGCGAGAAACAGGAGAAGCTCTGCGCGTGTTGGGGTGGGTTAGGTCGCCGAATATCTCGATGCTGTTGTAGGCCAGGGGCGTGCCGTTGGGTGAAGCGACCGCTGGGCGGGCGGTAACGAGGGGCGGCGCTGGAACGGGAAAGGTTCGCCCGAGCGCTCTGCCAAGGGCGATGATTTCTTTGCGTGCCGGGTGCCTTTGATCGATGCCGTAGACCAACTTTGCGTTTTCAGACCGCTGGCGCGCGATGAGCGCGTGGCGCATCCCGCCGTAAAGTCGTCGCGTCATCGACGATCGGTTCACACCGAATGCCGCGATCAATTCGGTTACCGTCTGGGGCCCATGGAGGCTAAGGAACGCGACTAGTGCGGTTCGGTCGAATGTCCCAAAGACGTTTGGCATTTCGCGTCCAGCGTGAAATCGCTCGCGATCGCGCCGCGGTTGCCACCGTCCGCCGATCCGCCGCGCCCGCGTGGGTGCCATGGGTGTCGATACGTCTAAGAAAACCAGGATGCCTTTCGTGCTCCTTGGGCGAGACATTCGCTTCTTAAGAGAACTTCGCGTTGCTGCTGTATTCTGGTCGCTCGATAGCTATCAGCGTTCGCAGGTACGCTCGAAACAGCGTGAACGCGGCAAGCCGCATTGAACCGCACTTCAGAGACTCTCTTTCATCAGATGTGACAGGCAAAAACTCATCGGGAAGTAAGGCACTCCTA
>JACRUB010000018.1 GCA_014305015.1 Vulcanimicrobiota bacterium
TCACTGCGATTAACGCCCTTAAGAAGGAACGCAACGCCGTTATTCTCGCGCACAATTATCAAGTGCCGGAAATCTTCCATCTGGTTGCGGATATCGTCGGAGATTCACTCGGGCTGGCCCTCGATGCTGCAAAAACCGATGCGGACGTGATTGTTCTGTGCGGCGTGCACTTTATGGCCGAGACCGCAAAACTCGTCAACCCTTCGAAAACCGTTCTGGTGCCGGACTTACGCGCGGGCTGTTCGCTTGCCGAGTCGATTACCGCCGCCGACGTGCGCCTCATGCGCGAACGCTATCCGAATACCCCGGTCGTGACGTATGTGAACACGTCGGCCGAAGTCAAAGCCGAGTCGGATATCTGCTGCACGTCCGGCAACGCGGTCAAGATCGTCAAATCGCTCGGCGCCGGGCGCATTATTTTTCTGCCCGATGAGTATCTTGCCAAGTACGTCGCGTCCGAAGTGCCGGAAGTCGAAGTCATTGCGTGGAAAGGCCACTGCGAAGTGCACGAACGCTTCACGGCCAAGGACATCCGCAGGTATCGCGAAGGCGACCCGACGCTCCAAGTCCTTGCGCATCCCGAATGCCCACCCGATGTTCTGGCGGAAGCCGATTATGTCGGCTCGACCGCCGGCATGCAGCGCCACGTCGGTGAGCTGGCAGCAGCGCAGAGGAGCCCGCGTGTCGTGATGATTACCGAATGCTCGATGGCGGATAATGTCGCGGTGCTCTATCCCAACGTCGATTTCGTGCGACCGTGCAACCTATGCCCGCACATGAAACGCAATTCTCTTCCGAAAATCTTGACGAGCTTGCAAACCATGACGTACGAAGTCACCATCGATCCGGCAATTGCGCAATCTGCGCGGCGTGCCGTCGAACGGATGCTGGAGTTTAGCCGGTGAGAACCGATGTCGTCATCGTCGGTGCCGGCATCGCCGGTCTGATGGCTGCACTCAAGGTGGCGCCGCTCGAGGCAGTCGTGATCTGCAAGAATCATCTCGGGAGCGGCGCTGCAACCGATTGGGCGCAGGGTGGAATCGCGGCCGCAATGGGACCGGATGACTCTCCAACTCTGCACTCGCTCGATACGCAGAGAGCGGGCGCGGGCATTGCGAACCGCGACATCGTCGATATCCTCACCCGCGATGCACCGGCGCAGATCGAAGAATTATTGGAACTCGGCGCGCATTTCGATCGCACCGCACGGGGCGATCTCGCTCTCGGGCGAGAAGCGGCCCACAACCGGCGCCGCATCGTTCGCGCCGGTGGCGATGCGACCGGGCATGAAATTCTCAAGACGCTCGTCGCCGCGGTTCGCGCGACGCCCTCAATTCGCGTCCTCGAAGAAACAACGGCTGTGGAGCTGCTCACGGATGGAACGCACGCGCGCGGAATTATCGCAAGCGAGGTTCGCTCTGGTAACCTGATCGCAATTCATGCAGATGCGACGATTCTGGCCACCGGCGGAATCGGCCACCTCTATTCGCGCACGACGAACCCGCCGGAAGCGTGCGGCGATGGGATCGCGATCGCGGCCCGTGCCGGTGCGCTGCTTGCGGATATGGAGTTCGTGCAATTTCATCCGACGGCGCTCGATACCGGCGCCGACCCGATGCCGCTCGCAACGGAGGCACTCCGCGGCGAAGGCGCCATTCTTATCAATGCTGCCGGCAAGCGGTTTATGAGCGAGGTTCATAAGGATGCCGAACTCGCTCCGCGGGATATCGTTGCACGCGCCATCTTTGCAGAAGAGAAAGATGGGCAGGTCTTTTTGGATACACGCGATGCGATCGGCGCCGCCATCGACGAGCGGTTTCCAACCGTTGCAGCCGCGTGCCGCAAAGCAGGCATCGATCCGGTTTTCCAGGCAATACCGATTGCGCCCGCCGCCCACTATCACATGGGCGGCATCGCGGTCGACCGGTGGGGACGCACGTCGCTCTCGAGACTCTGGGCGGCGGGCGAGGTAAGTGCGAGCGGGATGCATGGCGCAAACCGGCTTGCCAGCAACTCCCTGCTCGAAGCGCTTGGCTTTGCAACGCGCGTCGCTACGGCAATTAAAAACACGACGGCGCCAAGCGCACGCCCTATGAAAGCAACCGCCGCAACCCCGACACCGTATGCAAGCGCCGCGGAATTGGTCGCCGTCGCCGAGTTGCGCAGGCAAATGTACGAAAATGTCGGTCTCGTTCGAAATGCCCCCGGCCTGCAATCCGCGCTGGAGACGCTTGCATCGATCGCACGGCGCTTTGCGAATCCCTCGCTCGAATTGCGCAACTTGCTCGATGTCGGCCTTTTGGTAACCGAAGCGGCACTCAAGCGGGAGGAGAGCCGCGGCAGTCATTACCGCAGCGATTATCCGCACACCCTCAGCGAATTCGCAAAACGCTCGTTTAGCACGCTCGAAGGCGCCGCGTAGCCCCGTGCACGCGTTCTTGCTCGAACCGGTTGTGCGCGCTGCGCTGCTTGAAGATCTCTCACACGGAACCGATCTAACGACCGATGCCATCGCCGGTGCGGACCAACGCGCCACCGCGCATATTGTAGCTCGGAGCGCCGGAACGATTTACGGACACGGGTGTGCACGTGCTGCCTTTACGTTGCTCGATTCCGGCTCTGAGTATACGGCCCACGTGCCGGACGGCGGCACGGCATCCGGCGATCAGCGCGTCGCCACAATTTCTGCACGCGCCCGAGCCGTCTTAACTGCAGAGCGCACGGCGCTCAACTTTCTGTGCCGGCTCTCAGGAATTGCAACGGCAACGCGCGCGCTTGCCGATCTGGTCGCCGAGTATCCCGCTCGCGTGATCGATACGCGAAAAACAACGCCAGGATTGCGCGCACTCGAGAAAGCAGCCGTGCTGGCAGGCGGCGGCGCGAACCACCGGTTTGGGCTCGACGACGGCGTCCTCATCAAAGACAATCACATCGCGGTTGCCGGCAGCATCTCTGCGGCGGTCGCGGCCGTACGCAAGCACACCGGCCACATGGTAAAAATCGAAGTCGAAGTCGATACGCTCGGGCAGTTGCGCGAGGCGTTAGAATTGAACATTGACGCGGTGCTCTTAGACAACATGCCGCCCGAACAACTACGCGAGGCAGTACAGCTCGTCGCCGGGCGCGTCGTTACCGAGGCCTCGGGTGGCATCACTCCGCAGCGCATCGCATCGGTCGCCGCAACCGGTGTCGATCTGATTTCAGTAGGGTGGATTACACACAGTGCGCCCGCACTTGATCTCGGCTTGGACATCACACTCTGATGGCACCCGTAAAAATCGAACCGAGCGATGCGCTCGTCATCGTGGATCCACAGAACGATTTTTTGCCCGGCGGATCGCTCGCGGTCGCGGATGGAAATCGCATTTTCGAACCCATCAACCTCGTTATGCCGCTCTTTGAGCACGTGCTCGCAACGCGCGATTGGCACCCGGAAGATCATGCGTACTTCGAGCACAACGGCGGCATCTGGCCGCTTCACTGCCTCGCGGACTCGCAAGGCGCCGAGTTCTCGCCGCTGCTCGATACCACGCACATCGAACTTGTCATGAGTAAGGGCACCGATCCCGATACCGACGGCTATAGTGCTTTCGCCGGCACGGATCTTGCAGAGCAACTGCACACACGCGGCGTCAAACGGCTTTTCATTTGCGGACTCGCAACCGATTATTGCGTCAAGATGACCTCGATCGAAGCCAAGCACTATGGATTCGAAGCTTTCGTGCTCACCGATGCTGCCGCGGCCGTCAACCTCAAGCCAAACGACGAAGCAAATGCGCTCGCTGATATGCAGGGGCACGGCGTGACGCTCATGTCCACCGCAGAGTTGCATTAGGTGGCTTACAAGGACCGGATTCTCGAGGTTGAACCGCTGGGTACGGAATTCGTTCCCGAGCAAGCGCGGCACGGAACGCCACGTGCGCTTTTCGGGCTGTGGTTCTCGGCGAATGCCGAGATTGCAACCTGGATGGTCGGCCTTTTTACGGTTGCGCTTTACGGAACAAGCCTGCGAGGCGCGATCGCCGGCATCATCATCGGCAATCTTATGGGGTTTGGATTGCTCGGCATTCTTTCAACATTCGGCCCACGATACGGCATTCCGCAAATGGTTGCATCGCGGCTAGCGTTCGGGTGGAGCGGAAACGCGCTACCGGCAGCGCTGAGTTTTCTCGCCGGCGTCGGGTGGTTTGCAATCAATACGGTCTTCGGCTCGTATGCGCTGCAATCGGTTACCGGTTTGAATTATTTCCTGAGCCTGGTGCTGATGTTGGGGTTGCAAATCGCGCTCGCCGTCTACGGCTATAACATGATTCATGCCTTCGAGCGTGTTGCGGCCTACTTACTTGCTGCTGGCTTTATCGTACTTGGAATTCTCACATTCTCGAAAGCAAATTTTGGCGCGCCCTTTAATAGTCACGCGCCATTTGCCGCCGGCGGCGAACTTGGCGGATTCATCCTTGCAACCGCGCTCGGCTTCTCCTACGCAATGGGATGGGTGCCGTGCGCCTCGGACTATTCGCGGTATCTTGCCTCGAGCACGAGCGCGCGAAAAATCTGGTTGTACTCATTTCTTGGGTGCGCGGTTCCGTGTATTCTCCTTGAAATTATGGGTGCCGCAACGATTAGCGCGACAGGCAACATCGATCTTTCGAACGCGAGTCCGACGCAAGCGATCAATGCACTGCTGGGATCCGGTCTTGTTGCAAAGATCGTGCTTTTAACGGTAGTTCTCGGAACGCTGACTTCAAACTGCATGAATCTGTACTCGGGCGCACTAGCCGCGCTTGTCGTAAAGTTTCCAACCCCGTCGCCAAGAGGTCCGCTCACGATCGCCGCGGTCTTCGCGGTAATCACCACAGCACTGCTGCTCGTAGCTCATGCTGCCCCGCTCGCAATTCTCCTAACCGCCGCAACCACGGCCCTCATTGTCGGTATCGCTGCGCGCTTTTCGCTGCCGCGCTGGCAGGCGGCGATTTTCGTTGGCATCGTCGGCGCGCTCTTAGCTACCGGCGGCGGGCATCCGGATAAGACCGCTGCGCTTTACACCGACGGGCTTTTGCTTCTTTCGTATTGGGCTTCGCCTTGGGCGGCTGTGGTGTTCGTTGATTGGACGTTCCGGCGTCACCGCGGATATCACGCAAACGACGCCTTTCAGGATTCTCCGGCTATCCGGCCGGGAACGCTTGCGTGGCTCGGCGGGCTTGCCGCATCAATCCCATTTTGGAATCAGGCTTGGTTCACCGGCCCATTCGCGGCAAACCATCCACAATACGGGGATCTCTCCTACTATGTCGGTTTTATCGTGGCGGCACTCCTTATGCTGATAACGCGCAAGAAACGCACCGCTGCGGCCGATGTATCCGCATAGGTATTCCCAAGCCTACAGAATAGGAGCCTCTTTTGCTCTCAGTCGAGCATGTTCGCAAAAGCTTCGGCAACCTGACCGCCGTGCGGGACATTTCATTTAAGATTGAGCGCGGGGCGACATTCGGGCTGCTCGGTCCGAACGGTGCCGGCAAAACCACAACGATGCGAATGATCCTCGGCATCTTGACGCCGGATGCGGGGAGCATGACCTGGGATGGCGCGCGGATCGACGGCAAAATGCGGCGACGCTTCGGGTATCTTCCCGAAGAGCGCGGGCTGTACGGCAAAATGAAGGTGCGCGAGCAGATTGCGTATTTCGGGCGGCTGCACGGCCTCGTCGAACCGGAAGTGAGCAAACGCGCCGACTATTGGATCGAACATCTTCGCCTCGGCGATTATGCAAGCCGGCCGACGGGCGAACTCTCAAAAGGCAACCAGCAAAAGGTTCAAGTGGCGTGCTCCGCCGTGCACGAGCCGGAGCTGCTCGTTCTAGACGAACCATTTTCCGGACTCGACCCCGTCAACGCCGACATGTTGCTAGGTACCCTCAAAGATTTGCGTTCGCGCGGAACCACACTCGTTCTCTCCAGCCATCAAATGTGGCAACTCGAAGATCTCTGCACCGAATTCACCATCATCAGCAACGGAGAAAATCGCGCCTCGGGAACGCTCGCCCAGTTGCGCGCGGAGTGCCCGACGCGTGTACTGCGCGTCGAACCCGCGAGCGGCGCGGTGCGCGGCGTGCTCGATCGCGTGCCGGGCGCACGCGCCATGGGAAATGAGAACGGCGCGGTTGATTATGAAGTTGCCGTTGCGACGCCTCTCCCGGAGATTTTGCGAGAGCTCGTTGCCGCGGATGCAATCACCCGTTTCGAATCGATCGAACCCAGCCTGCACGACATCTATATCCGCGCGACGGGAGCCTAAGGCATTGAACGCATTCATCACGGTTCTCTCGGCGGAAATAATGCGGCGAATCCGGTCGCGCCCGTTTCTTCTCGGCGTCGCGCTTGGCATCTTCGCGATTGCGCTCATGATCAAGGCACCGGCGCTGCTCGGCGGTGCGCTCACCCATGCGAGCGATGCGATCGTGCTCGGCGGCCCCCCCGCGCTGACGTCGCGCGGCGCGGAGTTGCTCAAGAAAGACTTTGAAATCGAAGCGACGACCACCAAAACCGATGCACCGACCATGCAGTATCTGGACAGCCACAACAAGGCGGGAGCGCTGGTTGTGCTTGGCGCCGCAAACCGGCGTTTAACCGTTACCGTATACGCACGCAACTTGAGTTTCGTGAACCGGAAAACCCTCAAGACCGATCTGATGCCGCTTAATTTGGCTATGAGCACCTCGGCAAGCGTTGCGGCAATCGACTCATCGATGAATATCCCCATCGTCGTGCAGGGAGTCGATACCAAGTTTACGAGCGAACAAGCCTCGGACGCCGCTCAAGCGATTGCCTACACGCTGCTCTTTTTTCTCTACATTTCGATTTTGATCAACAGCCAACTGGTGATGACGTCTGTCGCCGAAGAGAAAACCAGCCGCATCGCTGAGCTCCTGATCGCATCCGTCAATCCCACCTCACTGCTCGCCGGAAAAATCGCTGCGGCGGCGGTGCTGGCCGTCATTCAAATGGCATCCTGGCTCGTCGTCGGCTATTTCCTGAGTGGCGGTACAAGCGCCCCGGCGCATGGCAGCGACGTGCAGAGCGCGAGTGCGGGCTTCGGTGCGATCACCGCCAATATCTCGCAGCTTGACATCTTCGCGTTCATCGCGTACTTCGTGCTTGGTTTCTTGCAACTCTCGACGCTCTTTGCAGCATTCGCATCGATGATCAACCGCACGGAAGATTTGGGCAGCGTTCAGATGCCGCTTGTTATGCCGGTCGTGGCCGCACTGTTTATTGCGATCTATGCACTCGGCTTCCCGAACTCGCCGCTTGTCGTCGCTACGAGTTTTATTCCGATCATCTCGCCCTTTACAATGTTTGCACGCATTGCGGTAAGCGTGGTACCGCTTTGGCAAATCGCAGTATCGCTTCTCATTAACATCGCCGCGGTCTATTTCATCGCCATTGCCGCCGGCAAGATCTACCGCGTCGGCATGATGCTTTACGGACGTCCGCCCAAACTCTCACAAATGTGGGCGACGTTGCGAGGCTAGCAGCTCCAAAAGCGGCGACCGCCGCTTTTAATGCACGGTTCAACCGCGGGGCGGTTTGCCCCAACCGGATTGCACGTAGTTGCCGTCAAGAACAATTGCCGGGACCGTCGGATCGTTATTCGTATAAGCGAACATGGCTTTACGTTGCGCAAGATCGTTTTGTGCATCGTGCAGCACGTACGGATAGCCGGTGCGATCGTAGTGCGCGATTGCTTGTATGCAGTAAGGACAACTGGGGCTGATGTAGAGTTCCAGGGTATGGCCGGGCTCGATGTGCTCGACGTCGAAATGCGCGTTCATGACACTTGTCTTCGTGCCGACGCCGCTTGGCAACCTTCGGGATATCACCTTGCGCGGGCTGGACGCGCTGGAGTCGTGCGATTTGCTCGTGGCCGAAGACTCGCGCGTCGCGCGAAAGTTGCTCTCGGCACTTAAGCTTCCCGGCAAAGAGATCTGGACGTACCAGGAACATAACATACGCGCCGTCACACCCGGAATTCTCGAACGTGCGCGCACCGGGATCGTCGCCGTCATCACCGATGCCGGCACGCCCGGAATTTCAGATCCCGGCGTCGAGCTGGTAGCACAAGCACGCGCCGCGGGCATTTCAATCGAGGTACTCCCCGGCGCAAGCGCCGCGGTCGGTGCGGCCGTGCTTGCGGGTTTTGCTTTACGGCGTTTTGTCTTCGAAGGTTTCTTTCCGCGCACGAGCACGGCGCGGCGGCGCGCCTTGCAAGCTTCATTCGCGCTTGAGATCACGTCGGTCTGGTACGAGTCGCCGCAACGCGTAATCGCAACGCTCGCAGACATCGCTGAGATCGATCCAACTCGCCGCGTGTTCGCTTTACGCGAGTATACGAAGATGCACGAGGAGCAACTCTTGGGAACCGCGTCCGAGGTCTCGCGGTCGCTTACTCAGCCGGTGCGCGGCGAGCTCGTCTTGGTGATCGAGGGCAGGGCGCTCGAGCCGCCCGCCGCGTCCGAGAACGACATCGATGACGCCATCGACGCACTGCTGCAGACCGATGCCAGCACGTCCGCAATCGCGAAAACCCTGGTCGAGCGCGGATACGGCGAGCGCCGTCATCTCTATGCGCGCGTTACGGATCGTAAGCGCGACCCGACGAGGTGAGCCGCCGCCAGTCGCCAAAACGCAAGCCTTGCCATGAGCCGCGCATTCTACGTTACCACACCGATCTATTATATCAACGGCAATCCGCACATCGGACACGCCTATACGACCATCGTCGCGGATGTGCTCGCACGTACGGCGCGCACGAAAGGCGATACGTTTTTTCTGACCGGAACGGATGAACACGGTCAGAAAGTCGCGGATGCGGCAGGCGAGGCCGGGGTCACTCCGCAAGAATGGTGTGACCGGCTCGTTCCGAAGTGGCAGAATCTGTTTGCGCTCTTCAACATCTCGTACGACGATTTCATTCGCACGACTGAGCCCCGTCACGAACGTATCGTGCAGCGCGTCTTCGAGCATTTGCGCGAAAAGGGCGACGTGTATCGCGGCGTGTACGAAGGTTGGTATTGTTCCAACGACGAGACGTTTTGGCCGGAGTCAAAACTCGTTGAAGGACGGTGTCCGAACCCCGAGTGCCGCCGCGAAGTGCAGTGGCTCTCCGAAGATTCGTGGTTTTTCAAACTCTCCAAATACAACGACCGGCTTCTAACGTACTTTAAGGAAAATCCGACTTGGGTGCGGCCGCGCTCGGCGTACAACGAGATGGTTGCGATGCTCGAAGAGGGCCTCGAAGACTTGAGCATTTCGCGCAGCAAGTTTGATTGGGGAATCTCAATTCCCGGCGGCGGCGGTGTGATCTATGTTTGGTTCGATGCAATTTTGAACTACTTGACGCCGGTCGGCTGGTCCGAAGACGAGGAGCGCTTTGGGCGCTACTGGCCCCCGTCGGTGCAACTGGTCGGCAAAGAAATCGCACGGTTTCACACGATTCTGTGGCCGGCACTGCTCTGGGCGCTCGATCTGCAAGCTCCGAAACTCGTGTTCGCACATGGTTGGATTACGCTCGACGGACAGAAGATCGGCAAGAGCCTTGGAAATGCTGCCGACGTTTTTACACTTGTCGAGACGTTCAGCGCGGATGCGATGCGCTATTTCTTGTTGCGTGAAGGACACTTCGGAAGCGATTTCTCCTATTCGGAAACGAAGATTCATCAGCGGTACAACGACGAGCTCGGTAACGATTTGGGAAATCTTTTCCGGCGCACGCTCTCGATGCTTGAGAAGTATCGCAACGGGCTTGTGCCGCAGCCGGGCGATTCGCATTTTGGCGAGCGATTTAGCGATCTACCGAAGCGGATCGATACACTGATCTTCAATCTGCAGTTCCGCGACGCGCTTGAAGCAACGTGGGAATTGGTCACCGCGCTCAACCGTGAGATTGATGAGAAAAAACCGTGGGTGCTTGCCAAAGCGGAAAATGCGGTCGCGCTGGATGCATTGCTTTACGATTTGTGCGAAGGCTTACGCTGGCTCGCGATCTTGCTGGCCCCGTTCATGCCGGAAAAAGCCCGCGAAATGTGGCGCCAACTTGGCCTCGAGACCGACATCGACGACGCATGGGAAAGCTCGCTGGTCTGGGGTGGCCTCGCCGCGGGGACACAAACCTCGGTCGGCGACGTACTCTTTGCGCGCCTCGAACTCCCCGGGTAGGTGAGTATCTTACTGTGACGGGCAAGATCAACTTCGATCTTCCTTCTATATGTCTTGATGCGCGGCCGCAACCGGGTGGTTGAGGTCGCATGATCGACACCCACGCGCACGTGCACGATACATCGTTCGACGACGATCGTGATCCGATGCTGCTTCGCGCCAAAGATGCCGGGATCGAAAGGCTCATTACCGTCGGCTGCGACCTCTCCGATAGCAAACGCGCGCTGGAATGTGCTCATAGGTACGGGCTGAGTGCAAGCGTCGGCATCCATCCGCATGAAGCCAAAGACGCGCCCACCGACATCGAGGCAGCCTTTGCTCCATTTCTAGCCGACCCGCGGATCGTGGCAATTGGCGAAACAGGACTCGATTATTATTACGGGCACAGCCCGCGCGAGACGCAAATGGATTGCATGCGGGCGCAGATTCGTATCGCACGCGCGCATCACTACCCCGTGATCTTCCACCACCGCGACGCGTTCGATGACTTTCATCGGATACTCAAGGATGAATTCGTTTCCGGAATGCGTGGAGTGGTGCACTGTTTTACGGGCAACACGGAACAGGCCCGCACGTATGTCGATGAGTTTGGGCTCAAACTCGGTATCGGCGGCGTGATCACGTTCAAGAGCGCGCAGGTGATTCGCGACGCGGTGCTGGCCGTCGGCGTCGAACACTGCATCCTAGAAACCGACTGCCCCTATCTCGCTCCGGTTCCGCACCGCGGAAAACGGAACGAGCCCGCGTTCATGCGCGATACCGCGCAAGCGCTCGCAACGCTTTGCGGCCGCAGCTTAGAGGACGTACTCGCGGCAACGGACTCCAACGCTCGTACGCTTTTTACGTTGCTTACGGAGCATACGGCTTAGCGGCAGCCCAATTCTCCTCAAAGCGGTCGTGCATGTTCCAGAGGATGGTTCGATCGAAGATATCGAGTCCCCAGTCAATCTGATTTTCGACGCCCATGGTTGCATTTGCGGAACCGATCCAACCGGTATCGCGAGCAACGGCCATTTTTTCATCGTTGCCGGACAAGCGCACCGCGACTCCTTGCTTCATCAAATGCTGCAGCGCAGATGCACAATGGGCGTTGAGGTCGCGCTCCGCGACCATCAAGCGCACTGGTATGTGCTCTTGCGCGACGGTTTTTAGCGCAGAATAGACGCGGCCAAAGCCGAACGATTCGCTCTCCACATCCACCGGCTGGCGCGCCTTTCCAGCGCGGTAAATCACACTCGCTTCGCGCTGCAACGCCGTGTCTTTTACCGTCGCGAGCGGCGCGTCGTTTTGTGGATTGCCCGCGATCGCCTCGGTAAAGGTGCGGATATCCCGAGGATCCGTATCGCGGAGAATCGTGTCTCGCCCATCGTCCGGCCAATTGCGGTCGTCCAAAAAAAGCACATTGTCAACGAGTGCTGCTTTGAGATGCAGCGGACGGCGACCGTCGCTATCGGCGACATGCGCGTCTGCGCCGATTGCAGCGAGCGCGCGAATCGCTTCCACATTCTCGCGTTTCAGGTCGCCGCTGCTGTCCCCAAACGGCGACGCTTCCACGCGGACAGTAACTCGCGCTCCCCGCCGCGTGGCGTCCTCGAGCGCCGTGAGCACGCGCCCCGGGCGCATGACGTAAGCGCTCAATGCTACGGAGTGTGCCTGCCGCGTCGCCGTCAGAACCGCATCCGTCGAGGAAAGCGTTATCATGCACTCCAATCCCGACAAACGTCTCGCGTGGCAAGTGGGCCGTTTAGAGGGAGGTGCCCCACCTCGTCGTTGGAAAGCAGATGGACGCCCTATGACAGAGACTCAGCAGAACCGCACCGATAAAGGCGCGTACGTGCGCGATATGTTCGCAACGATCGCGCCGCGTTACGACACGGCCAATCGCGTGCTGACCGGTGGAATGGACGAAGGCTGGCGCAAGACCGCAATCGATCTTCTCGCGCCGCCCGCAAATGGACGCATCCTCGACCTGTGTTGCGGAACCGGCGACGTCAGCTTTCATCTCCTGCGGCGCGATCCGAGCCTGCATGTAACGGGAATTGATTTTTGCGAACCGATGCTCGCAGGCGCGCGCGCGAGAACTCTTCGCGAAGCACCCTCCAAAGACGTCACCTTTTTGGAAGGCGACGTCATGTCGTTGCCGTTTGAGGAAAACTCGTTCGACGGTGCGACGATGGGCTTCTCGATGCGCAACGTCGTGGACATCGGCGGAACGCTTGCAGAAGTACAGCGCGTACTCCGGTCCGGCGCCCGCTTTGTGAATCTCGATGTATCCAAAGCGCCGAGCGCACTGCTACGGCGCGCGTTCAATCTGTATTTTTACGGCCTCGTGCCGTTGCTCGGCGGCCTGGTCGGGGGATCGCGCCGAGCCTATACCTACCTCCCGCAGTCGCTCACCCACCATCCGAATGCCGATCAACTTGCAGACCGTTTTGCAGCAGCGGGATTTATCGATTGCGGATATCAGCGACTGATGGGCGGCACGATCGCCATTCACTACGGAACCAAACCGTGATCGAACAACAGCAGGAAGAGAGCCTGTACTCCCTGGTTGAGGATTTTTTCCGCAACGAATTCTCGACGGACAATCCGCTTATCACCGAAGCCGTGCGGCGCATGCTCGCTGCGGGCGGAAAACGTTTGCGTCCGCGCCTGACGCTGCTGGCCGCGGAAGCCGGCGGCGCCCAGCCGCAAGAGCATCTGCCGCTCGCCGCATACATGGAACTCATTCACGTCGCAACACTGATTCACGACGACGTCGTCGATAAAGCGGATACGCGGCGGGGCGTAAACGCAACCGCCGTTGACTACGGTAACCGCATCAGCGTTCTTGCGGGTGACTATCTGTTCGCATGGATTTTCAAGAACGTCACCGCGCAATACCCGGCGCCGATCCCGCACATACTTTCGGCAACGCTGGCCGACATTTGCGACGGCGAAGTCTTGCAATTGCGGGCGCTCGCTAACCTCGATTTACCGCTCTCCGGCTATATCGATATTGTCCTGAAGAAAACCGCCTCGCTCTTTGCCGCCTCGGCGGAGTGCGGCGCGATTATGGCCGGAACATCCGCGCAGCGCATTGCTGCGTTACGCGATTATGGTCTCTCCTACGGCATCGCGTTCCAGATGAAGGACGATCTGCTAGATATGACGGCCGATGAAATGAAGCTTGGCAAGCCCGTCGGCAACGATTTGCGCGAACGCAAGATGACGATCCCATTAATTCTTGCGCTCGAGCGCGGCGACCCGGAATTCCGCGCTCGCGTCGAGCGTTTTTACGACGGAGGCGAGGACGAGATCGCCGGTATCATCGTGGAGATCGGGCGCCACGGCGGCTTGGATGGAACCCGCGAACAAATCGCGCAATACGCAGAGAGAGCAAAACTCTCGCTGACACCGCTCGGATCAATCCGGGCACGCGGAGTGCTCGCCGGCTTAGCCGACGCGCTCACCCGCGACTAAAAAGGAGTGTTTATGTATTTCACACCGTTGCTTGCTTGGGCGAGTCCCGAGATTATCGGCATCATTGTGATCGGTGCCGTCTTGCTTTTCGGCGCGGACAAACTACCCAAGCTTGCGCGCAGTATGGGCCAGGCGAAGAAAGAGTTCCAAGTCGGACAATCGGAGGCCGATGCCGCCGCCGATCAAGCTCGCGAGGATGCGCGCCGTAAAGCCGAATACGCTCGCCGCGATCCGATGGACGGCGTCTCGCAGGGAACGGGGTTGGGCCAATCGGTCCCCCCACCCATGCCCGACGAAGGAACACAGTCGAAATAGTCGCGGCCCCTCGGGGTATCAAAATTTATGCAGAATGAAGGCGGCCTTACAGATTTTGGGGGCCCCACCGAAGGTGGGGGGCATGATTTCGAACCCGAAATGCGCGGCGCTCAGAGCGCAGCGCCTTTAAACCAATGGGATCAGAAAGAAATGACCTTTACGGAGCACCTGCGGGAGCTCCGTAAGCGTCTTATGATTTGTCTTGGAACAATCTTTGCGCTAGCGTTTCTGCTGTTTTATCCCTCGCAGTACATTATTTTCTGGCTCAGCCAGCAATATTTCCCCGGAATAAAACTCAACGCGTTCGGGCCCGCCGACGTTATCATGCTCGAGCTCAAGTTCTCCGTGTACGCCGGCATCGTCTTAGGGTTGCCGGTGCTTCTCTATCAATTGTGGATGTTCGTCGTTCCGGCGTTTCACCCGAAAACACGGCGTCTCGTCTTTGCCTACGTCGCACCGTCCATTCTCCTTGCAGCCTTAGGACTTGCGTTCGCGCACTTCTTAGTTCTGCCGCGGGTTGCGCACGCGCTCGTAGCGCAAACAAGCAAAATCGCGACGGCGACATTCGGCATCGCGCAGACATTAAATTTCGTGCTCATCTTGCTCTTGCTCTTCGTCTTGATTTTCCAAACGCCGGTAATCATGATCGTCCTTGCAAGAATCGGCCTGGTCTCCCCCGCATTTTTGAAACGCTACCGGCGTCACGCGCTCTTTGGATTCTTCGTCTTCGGCGGCATTGTGGCGCCTGATGGCAATCCGCTCACTATGGCGCTGCTCGCGCTGCCCATGTACGTTCTGTTTGAAGTCAGCATCTGGATCATCGTGCTGCTGGAGAAATCGTGGAAGCGCGAAGCAGTAGCTTAAATCTCTACAACGATTTCATCCGCACGTTCTCAAACGTGCTGTTTGCGGTCTGCTTGTTTATCGCGTGGGGGATTCTTACCCTCATCGGCGTGATTGTCGATCAAGGCAAAGACCCGAGCGTCTATTTTAGCTCGTACGCAGCGCCGCTCGCCCGCCTCATTCTTCGACTCGGCTTCGACAATATCTATCACAGCGTGGCCTACGTGGGTATCATCGCGCTGATCTTGGTCTCCCTAGCCGTCTGCACGTTTAAGCGTGTCATTCCCGCGCGGCTGCCGGCGCTGCGTCCGGTCAAGATAGAAAAGATTCCACTTAACGCGAGCGTTACCGTGCGAGGCGATGAGGTAAGCGTGCGGCAACGCATCGAGCATTTCTTTATCACGCGTGGATGGCAAATACGCAAGCGCGAATTCGGCGGCGAGGAATGGACGTTTGCCGACCGGCACAATTGGGCCAGGCGCGGCGTGCTCGTTGCGCACGTCGGCTTTGTCATCATCGCCGCCGGCACCACAATCTATTGGGCTCGCGGCTTTTCAGGTGACGCCGCCGTCCTAACAGGGCAAACCGTCACGATTCCGCATACCGACACCGCCATCACGCTGCACGATTTCACCTACAAGATCGAGCCGATCGCAACCAAGAGCGGCATCGTCTATCAGCCGATCGATTATGTCTCCCACGTCACGGTTTCGGGCAAAGATTCCAAGGCCCGCGAAGAGACCATTCGCGTAAACCATCCGGTCGACGTCGACGGGACGCTGTTCTATCAAGCCTCGTACGGCTTCGGGATGCGTTTTGTGGTGAGTAAAGACGGAAAATCCGTACCCGCCCTCTCCAATCGAATTCTCAAAGAAGGCGAGGTCATTACGCTTCCGGAGACGGCCCGGCAGATACAGTACTCGCAGTTTGTCGGTACGATCGACCGCCAAACCGGCATGCCGTCCGCGGATCCGCGCACGAACAATCCCGGGGTCGTTCTCAATGCGTTCGATGCGGGGCAACCATCAGGCGCGACCCTTGCACCGCTTGGGAAGCGCGTCGATCTTGGCTCAGGATACGCGCTCGTGCCTCAAAAATATGTCATGTACAGTGGACTGCAGTACCGGTACGATCCAGGGATTCCGCTCGTCGGGATCGGCGCATTCATTCTGCTTGCCGGGCTGTGCATTTCATTCTACCTCCTACCGGCGCGCCTGTACGTCAAGGTCGAGGAATGCAAGGACGGAGCTTGCACCGTTGGCGTTGCAGCAAGCACCGTTAAAGGTTACGATATTTTTGAACAGCAGTTCGACGCGCTTGTCGCGGAATTTAGAGGGGCGCAGGCTACATGAACCACCAACCGATGTCGCTCGACCAAGTCATGCTCGTCATCTCGCTCTCGACCTACGTGGTGGGCGCGCTCTTGCTGATTTTGTACTTCTTTTCGCACGACGAGTGGCAACGCAACCTCGCCGTTCCGGTCGTCATCGTGGGCTGCCTCTGCCAATTCGGGCAGCTGGTCGCGCGCTACGAGTTAACCGGCGTCTGGCCACTGCTCAACCTCTACGGCTCGCTCTCGCTCTTTAGCGCGATGTCCGTAGCGATCTTCATCGTCTTCGCGTTTCGGTACAAGCTCTGGTTTGCGGGTGGATTCGTCATCGCAATCGCCGCAATGTTCCTTGCCTACGGCCTGACGTGGAACGAAGGAACGCTGCCCGCCGTACCGTCGCTGCAATCATACTGGGCGAAGATTCACGTCCCGCTTGTCGTCTCAAGTTACGCATCGTTTATGGTCGCCTTTGTGATGTCGGCGCTCTATCTCGTGAAATACTATTTCGAGCGCAACTTAGGCCTCACGGAGGTTGGCCTGCAGCCTGCCGCAGCGGGGGCCGGCGCCGACGGCGGCCTATCGAGCGTGGCATACGTCCAAGACTCGCCGGTTCGGCGCGATACGCCGAACATTGCAAGCGCCGCGGCCGCGGGCAACACCGTCGCGCTCTGGCTCAAGACGTTGCCAAGCCTCGCGCAGCTCGACGTGCTGGTCTACCGGATCATCGCCGTAGGTCTTCCGCTGCTCACCATCGGTATCATCACCGGCGCGTGGTGGGCGAAAGAAGCGTGGGGCGCCTACTGGCAATGGGATCCCAAAGAGACTGCCGCCTTGTTTTCGTGGATCGTTTACGCGATCTACATGCATTTGCATACGCGTAGTGCGTTCCGTGGAGTGCGCTCTGCTTGGGTGAGCGTCTTCGGCTTCCTCTCGATCATCTTCTGCTATTTAGGCGTGAATATTTGGATCAGCGGTTTGCACAGCTATAAGATGTAACCGATGAAACCGTTTGATTATCTCACCGTTCTCATTTCGATCATCATGGGGCTCGCGATTGCGAATCTCTTGAGCGGCGCCGTGCGCCTGATGCATGCGCGCCACCGCTTGCGTCTTTACTGGCCGACCATCGTCTGGTCGATTCTACTTTTTATCGTTACTGCGCAGCACTGGTGGGCGGAGTTTAGCCTGCACACAAAGCTGGACTGGACGTTCGGAGGGTTTCTCGCAACGCTCATTATACCGGTAGATCTCTATTTGCTGTGCGCGCTCGCGTTGCCTAACGATGACGATGCAACCGATATTGATCTGCGCGCATGGTACTTCAAAAACCGGCGCACATTTTTCGTTCTGCTCATTATTTTGGCACCGCTGAGCTATCTCGAAGAACTTCTCACCACCGGGAGCGTGCACAAGGCGCCGCTTGAAACGGTGTTGCTGGGGACGATGGCAGCGGTACTTATCCTGGGTCTCGTGAGCCGCAGGCCCAGAATCCACGCAGGAATTGCGCTCGTCTTTTCCGCGCTGCTTGTAACCTATGTCGCAATCCTGTTCAACCGCTTGCCGGGCCATTAGGGAGATTCCGAGGTTTGTAGACGCCTTTTCTAAAGGGCGGGCGTAATATCGAGGAAAACAAACGCCGCTTAGTCCTTGCATCGGAGATTACCGCATTGCCTCATTCGTCGACCAACGTCGCCGCCCAAGGTGGCCACTTCCACTCAGGCGACGAGCCCGAAACCCCCGAGGAAGTCTCGCGCCGGCAATTCATGGTCAATGCGACCATCACGCTTTCGGGCGTCATCGGTCTTGGTCTTGCGATTCCGATCGTCGGATCGCTGCTGCCTTCCGGTGGAAGCGGCAAGGGCGTCTGGTCGCCGCTGGACCCGGCAGAGTGGAAACAACTGCAAGCTTCGACGGAGCGCCCGATCAAACTCAGCTTCACCATGAAATCGAAGGACGCATATCTGCCCGAAGAGACCAATTCGCAGTACGTTTGGGGCATCAAAGCCGATCAGGCGAAGATGCAGAAGGCACGTCCCGATCTCTTCGGTGCCGGCGGAAAGTCGATCTTTGCCAACATCAAGGGTATTGAGCCGTATAATGTCGTGAATTTGGGCTTCGTCATGTTCAGCCCGATCTGTCCGCATCTAGGATGCCGGTTTAACTACGACGCCGATCAAAATAAATTTCTCTGCCCCTGCCACGGCTCGATATACACCCTGGAAGGCGCAAAATCCAGCGGCCCGGCGCCGCGCGGCTTGGATCCGTTGCCCATGCGCGAGCAGAGCGGTCAAGCTGAAGTCATGTGGATTCGTTACCAAGATTCCACTCCGGATCACGTTCTCATTAGCTACACTTCGTGAAGTTTGAGGCGCCCACGGGGTATCGCGAACCTACACGTTTGTTTATGCGCCTCATAATTTGGAGGCCCCATGCTTTGCATGGGGGGCGTGGAGGCTCGGCCGTAACGCCTTCTAAAAGGATGTTTAGATGTTAACTTGGCTGGAGCAACGCACTGGTTTCGTCTCGATGGCTCAAGATTTCCTCACCGAGGATATTCCAGGTGGCGCGAGTTACTGGTACGTATTCGGAAGCGCAACGCTCTTTGCAATGATCTTGCAAATTGCGACCGGTATTTTTCTGACGTTCTTTTATGCACCGTCTGCGGCGACCGCGTGGGAATCCACCGACGCGATGTACCACAACGGTTTCCAGCACTTCGTCTTGAGCCTCCACTCCTGGGGTGCCTCGGCGATGATCGCGCTGGTTGCACTGCACATGCTGCAAGTTATCATCTTCGGCGCCTATAAATCGCCACGCGAACTTCAGTGGATCGTCGGCGTTCTGCTCTTCATCGTGACGCTCGTGCTCGGCCTTACCGGCTATTTGTTGCCGTGGGATATGAATGCGTATTTTGCATCGCAGGTCGCAATCAACATTTCCGGCACCGCGCCGGTACTCGGGCCGTTCGTTCAACAGTTCTTGCAAGACGGTCCCACCATGGGCACACTCACGATCAACCGCTTCTTCGGAGTGCACGTATGGCTGATGCCGATCGCGCTCCTCGGCCTTGTCGGCGCGCACCTTGCAATCTTCCGTAACAACGGGCCTGCAGGCCCGACGACCGACGACCGGCGCGGCCTCAAGATCGGAAAATTCTATCCTGATCAAGTTTTCATGGATACGGCCGTCTCATTCTTTGTCTTCTTCATCATCATCATGCTTTCGATCTTCTTGCCGCCCGGACTCGATGCCAAAGCAGATCCGACCAACGGTGCATTTGTGCCCTATCCGGCCTGGTACTTCTTGTCACTGTTCGGACTGCTCGCGATCGTGCCGCCGAATCTTGAACTCGTCGGAACGATCATCATTCCGACCCTTGCCATCATCGCCCTCATTCTTTTACCGTGGCTCGACCGCAGCACCACACGCTCTTACGGCTCGCGAGCACCGGTCTTGTGGATCACGACACTCGCGATTATCGGTGTTGTCGGTTTGTCGATTTCAAGTCAAATCGGAATCGTTGCCAAGCAACAAGCGGCCGCTGCTGCCGGCCCAGCGCCGGCCGCACCTGCCCCCGCGGCATCTGCCGGTCCCTCGGGTGCCGACCACGGCGCGAAAGTCTACGCTGCAAATTGCACGACATGTCACGGCGCGGCGGGCGCCGGAGTACCCGGCGCATTTTCACCGCTCGCCGGCAACCCGTTCGTAACGGGCGACAAGAACAAGGTCATCAAGGTGGTCGCAAAAGGTTTACACGGACAAGTCTCGGTGAAAGGCCTCACGTACAACGGACAGATGCCCGCGTGGAGCGGAACGCTCAGCGATCAGGACATCACCGATGTTGTCAACTACATCCGCAACTCGTGGGGCAACAATGCACCACCGGTTACGATGGTGGACGTCAACAAGGCCAAGTAAGTCTTCGACATACGTTTCAAAAAAAAAGAGCCGCAACCGCATGCTTCGACAAGCTCAGCATGACAGAAGATAAAAGAGGGTGGCTACTGTCACCCTCTTTTATTTTGTTTGTGTCTGTCGCTTCTAGATGTGCTGCACCTAAAACTTTTTATGAGTCTCGAACGTCTCGCTTTGTTTTATCGTACCCGGCTTGAACTTCGTTCTTCCCTTGGTTGACCATGGATTTGGCTTTATCGCCGGCGGTCATTTCATCCCCTGCGACATTGCGTTTCTCTTGTTCGGCGCGAGCTTCCGTGCGGTGTCCGGCCTCGTTGGCGCCGTCGCGTACATTATCAACGGTGTCTTTTACGCCATCGGCCATTTTGTTCATTATATTATCACTCATGTGTTATTTGTACCCAGCATTCAGAGGCGTCTAAACGCATGTAG
>JACRUB010000199.1 GCA_014305015.1 Vulcanimicrobiota bacterium
CTCCGTATCCTGAGGCGAAGCACCCGGATAGTTCGCCGAGACAAAGACGAGGGGGAATTCAGTTCCTGGGGGATTCTGCGCGCGCCCGATTTGGTTATACGCTATGATGCCAAAAATGGCTAAAGCCAAAAAGACCATCCAGGTAATGACGGGTCGCGTTATCGCAAATCGGGTCAGCCACACTTTAAAAAACTCCCAAGCGCTTGTCTTACTCTTGTCCTACGCCGTGCCTACGTCCATTGTTTCATAAAAAAGGCCGGCAGCTGCCTGCCCGGCCTTCAATAACACCTTACGATGGTGGGGACGGTGAGACTCGAACTCACACGAGATTGCTCCCGCTAGCACCTCAAGCTAGTGCGTCTACCAATTCCGCCACGACCCCCCGAGGACAACTAGGGTAGCATACCCTCAGCGGGTATTCGGGTCAAGTGCATCTCTCAGACCGTCGCCCATATAATTGATGGACAGGACCGTGATCAGAATGCACAGGCCCGGGAAGACCGCCGCCCACCAGGCCACCTGGAGGTTGGAAATCGCGTTCGAGAGCATGTTGCCCCACGATGCGGTCGGCGGCTGGATTCCAAAGCCGAGGAATGAGAGGGTCGACTCGACGATGATGACGTTGGCCACGTCGAGGGTCGCCTGAACGATGATCGGTGCCATCGCGTTCGGCAGCAAGTGCCGGAAAATGATGCGCAGATCGTTGTTACCAAGCGCGCGCGCCGCTTCCGTGTACTCGCGTTCACGCAACGAGAGAAACTGAGCTCGCACGAGACGCGCGACCGGCGGCCACGACAGGCCTCCGATGATAATAACGATGACCCCGAAACTCAAACTCGCCTTACTGGAGCTTGCCGACACAATGGCCGTAAGGACCAATAAGAGCGGCAGCAGCGGAATCGAAAGAAACACATCCGTGATGCGCATGATCACCCAATCGACCCAGCCGCCGTAATAGCCGGAGATCGCGCCGAGCACCGTTCCGATAATAATTTCCATGAGCGTCGCTGCGATGCCGACCGTGAGCGAGACGCGCGCGCCGTACATTAAACGCGAGAGCAGATCGCGTCCGACCTCATCCGTTCCAAGCACGTGATGGGCAACGCCCGGCGCCAGCGGCGTGCCCTGCCAGTGAACGTTGTCGATTGCATTGGGATCATAGGGCGCGAGTTGCTGCGCAAAAACCGCAAAGAGGACCATGAGGCCGAGCGCGACGATGCCTGCAAGCGCAAGCCGGTGGCGCCGGAAACGTTTCCAAACGGTGTTCTTACTAAGCGCGAACTCTTCTTCGGCAATGATCGGTGCGTTAAACGGAACGCTAGCTGCCATGTGGTGCTCCTAGTCGTATTTCACGCGCGGATCGAGCCACGCATACGTGACGTCCGCGAGAAGATTTGAGAAAACCACCAAAGTTGCGAGCACCAGCAAGTAACCCATTAACAGTGCGATATCGCTTTGCCCGAGCGCATTAAAGAACATGCGTCCGGAACCCGGCCACGCGAAAATCGTTTCGGTTACGACCGCGCCGCCGAGCAAGCCGGGAAGCGCGAGCGCAACGACGGTAACGATTGGAATCATGGCGTTTTTGAGGCCGTGCTTGAAAAGCACCGTGCGTCCGTCCAAGCCTTTGGCCGAGGCGGTGCGCATGTAGTCCGTCTTAATGACTTCAAGCATCGAGCTGCGCATGAACCGGCTGTAGAGCGCGAGTTGCAACAATCCAAGGACGATGGTCGGCAAAATCAAATGCGAGAGCCGGTCGCTAAAATTGAACGTGTCGTAGGTACTGATACCGGCGGACGGTAAGCGGAATTCGTATCCGAACCCATGGATGCCGTGCACTGCAAATGCGAGCTGCATCATTAAAGCAAACCAGAAGACCGGCATCGATTGTCCGAAGAACGCAAGCGTGGTTATGAAGTAGTCCGCAAGGGAGTACGGACGAACCGCGGCAAAAATGCCGGCGGCAAGACCGAGGGTAAGTGCTAAGAGGAAGGCGCTGACCTGCAGTTCCAGCGTTGCGGGCAATCGCTCGAGGATCGCTTGCAGGACGGGCTGCGAATTAGAGGTCGAGTAACCGAAGTCGCCGCGAATCACTTGTCCCAGCCACACGAAGTACCGGAAGTAGATGGGTCGGTCCAAGCCGAGGTTATGCTTGAGGCGCTCGATGTCGGCCGGCGTGATGTGCGGATTCTGGAGATAGGGCGCAAGCGGGCCGCCGGGCGCATTGTTCAAAATGATGAACAAGATCATCGAGATCAGGATCAACAGCGGAACGGCCTGCAACGTGCGGCGCACGACGTAATTGAACAGCTGGGATGTACCTCCTAAGAATCCGCGCTAGTTACGGGGTCCCTACCTTTTGTCCTGTACCCTTCCAGTCGAGCGGGTTCACACCCAAAATCTGCCTTGCTTCTGCCGGCGTTGCAACCGGGCGGCCAGCTTCCGCGGCAATCCGGACGACGCGCGCGACCAACTCCTCGTTGGTCGCCAGGCGCCCTTTCGAGTAATAAATATTATCCTCTAAGCCGACCCGAACGTGACCGCCCATCGCAATTGCCACCATCGCAAGAGTGAGTTGCATACGGCCCACCCCTGCAACCGACCACGTGCATCCGGCGGGCAAATCATCCACGAGATCGCACAGATTTTGAACGCTCGCATCAAGGCCGCCGGGAACGCCCAAAACAAAATCGACATGTTGCGGAAACGTCAGCAGGCCTTCACCTTCCAGCTTACGCGCGTTGCTCAGATGACCCTTATCGAAAATCTCCAGCTCCGGTTTGACACCATACTTATCCATCGCACTTAGAATGCCGCGCATGATTGGAAAGCTGTTCTCGAAGATATCGTCGCCGAAATTGACCGAGCCGCAAGTGAGTGTCGCCATCTCCGGTTTTAACTGAAGCGGAAGGGAACGTTCTTCGGGGGTCATGCCGATTGCGCCGCCGGATGAAAACTGGACGATTAAATCGCCGTTCTTGCGAATCTCTTCGTAGGCGTCGCGGAACCGCTCAACCTCGTGCGTATTCGAACCATCATCGTTACGCACGTGCACGTGAATTATCGATGCGCCGGCCTCGCGAATTTTGCGCGCAACCTCGCCGAGCTTCTTCGGAGTTATGACAAGATGCGGAGTTTGGTCGGGCGTAAGTTCCGCACCGACGGGCGCAACAGTAATAATCAGTGGGTTCATATCAGTGCTTTTGCTTTTCGCCGCCACCAAGCAGCTGCCATGCGCTCTCGATAAAAGGCCGGTCCATGCCGAGCAGGCCTGCGAGGAAAATCGCATCGGCAGCGTTCTTCGAATCGCCCGTAACGAGCTCGATCGTGTAGTCCATCAACTGGGCCAATTGCGCAAGTGCGGCATGCAAGTCGGCGTCCGGAGGGCCCTCCGGCATACTGCGTAGTCCGCGAACCGCGAAGTGAGACACTCCAGCCGCAGACGCAATCCCCGAGAGATGCGTCGCGACGAGCGCGCAGATCTGCCGCTCGCGCAAGCGCGCGATCAGTGCAAGAAGCAGTGCACGTCCTTCATCCGGGGTTGTGGTCCGCGCAAACTCATCGATGAGCAAGAGTTCCGGTTGACGTTTAATGAGCAACGTGTCCCGCAAGCGCACAACCTCCCGCGCAAATGAGGAAAGAAGTCCTTCCTCATCATCCGCGATCCCGACTCCAAGCCACGCGATGTGTGCAAAGAGTGCGACTTTTGCACTCGTTGCGGGAACGGGCAGTCCAAAGGCGGCGCACGCCGCAATGAATCCGCACGTTTTGAGACCGATGCTTTTTCCGCCCATGTTCGGGCCCGTCAGCACGGCCGCGCCGCAAAACTTAAGAGAGATCGGAGTGTAGGTGCGGTCCTGACGTTCGAGTTCACTCTGCAGCGGTAGGAAGTGAGCGCCGGTGAATTCGAACACGTCACCGAGTGCGTACTGCGCAACCGTGCACGCATGTCTTTGCGTGAAACGTGCTGCTGCGACGAGCACATCAATCGCACCAAGCACGCTGCTTGCCTCTTGGAGTTCGGCACTCTTCGTACGAATCACATCCGAGAGACGCGCGCGCACGGTTTCCTCAAGACAAGCCACTCGACCCGTAGCGTCATCGCGGCGGCGGAGCGCCTGAAGGGCAGCTTCATCCAATTCGAGTTCACAGAGATAATAGGTCGGTGCCTCGCGTATGACACGCACGCCTTGGGGGATCGGTCCGCGCAGCTCATCACGCATGATAATGAACTCGGCCGTCCCGCCGTCTGCGCGGTCCAGTGAGTGCGCGATCCGTGCAGTGAGGAGGGCGCGCGCGTTTTCAAACTCGGCTTGCGCGTCGCGCAGATGCGTCCGGGCCGCGGCAAGTTCGCTATCGAAACGGTCCTCCAAATAGAATCCAAACTTGGCGGAGCGTCCGCGTTCCAGCGTCCGGTGAACTTCTTCACACAATGGCAGCGTGTAGGGAGAATGCTCGCCGAGCAACGTTCCGGTGCGCGCGAGCACGTCGCAGAAGCGCTGAATTTCCAGAAAATTCACATCCGTAAGCGCATCGCCCATACTTGCACGCGCAATCGCGCCACTTGCATCGGGAGCGCTGCGTAAGGCCTCGCGTACGGCGTCAATGCGGCTCGCATCGAGGGCCGCGGACATGGTAGCAATGCGCTGCGCGTGCTCTTGCGCCCGGGCATGCTGCCCCGGAGCAAATGGCTCGAGCTGCGCGAAGATGCGGCGCCCGTAATCGGTGACCGGCTGGAGTTCGTCCACGAGCCAATCGAACCGGAGCGCGGTGGCAGTGGCCGTATCAAAGAACCCTTCAAACTTCACGCCGCCACCATCTTGCCGGCATAAGAATCGAACGCCGGCAGTCCCGTTGCACTTGCGACTTCTTCCAAAAACGCACGCGGCTCAAAATAGCGGTCGCGACCGATGGAAGCGACCGTGACGGCGATTACAACGAGCGGCCGTTCGCAACGGAGCTGCAAATGCGTGGAAAGCGCGAGGAACGCTTTGCCGCGAACCGCAACCTGCGTCGGATCGCGAACGACGATCTGTCGCGTCTCGCCCGCCGCGATCAATTTTGCAACAGTGGATGGCGCAAGCGCGCCATCGATTACAAGCGCCGGTGCGGCCGGATCAGCTTTCGGAATTTGCAAACGCGCAACCAAAGCGCGCACCTCCGCAACCGCTTCGGCGGGCGTGCCTGAATTCGATGCGCCCGCCGCAACCACAACGGCGTGTTGCTCGCCGGCAAGAGCCGCTATGCGGTCCACTGCACCATCGAGAACGACAAATTTTGCATCCAACTCGAAGAGGCGTCGCACGCTCGCGCGAATGCCGCTCGCCGTTGGCGGCCCGGCGATTTCATAAAATGCCGATTGACGAACGCCTGCGTAAACAATCTCTCCGGCAGCGCTCGCAAGTGCCGAAAGATCGAGAATCTGCGCCGCCGGCGCGGCGGGCAACACACCGCGCGCCGTCGCAATCACCGCCCCTGGATGCAAGAGCAAACGCGGTTTTGCCAGAGCATCAGCTACGTCCACTGCCTCACCATCGCGGCCGATGGAGGTTAGTCCATACGGTGTGCCTTCAGCCCGCAGCGCATCGCAAATCGTAGCGACCACCACGGTCTTTCCAACATTTTTGCCCGTTCCAACAACGGCAATCGATTTCGCGCCGGCCTTGCGGGCAAGAGAGAGCAGTTCGGCGCCGATTAACCCCATCCGAAGATCTTCTGCGCGATGAAAAATGCGCCGGTAGCGGCCAAAATGATACCCGCCCACAGTTCCGCGCCTTCCTCGAAGCGGCGGCCCAAGAACCGGCCTGTCGTAATCCCAAGCGCCGTCGATGCGACTGATGCGACACCGATAAACGCAAGCGCAGTATAGAGCGGTACGCCGATGAACAGAATCGAAAATCCGATTCCGAGCGAGTCCAAACTGATAGCGAGCGACGCGATCAGCAGGCCGTATCCACGCGTCATATCGAGCGGAGTCTTCATCTCGGACTCGCGGCGGCTCTCGACGATCATGTAAATCCCGAGGCCGAGCAGCGCAATGAACCCCAGGTAGCCGGCGACGCCTCCGATGAGTTTTCCGGCGGCTGCACCAAGCGCCGCGCCGGCCAAGTTCATCGTGATCTCCGCAGTTGCGAAAGCGGCACCGATTCGCCACTTCACCGCTGGGGCGACGCCGCGCATGCCCACGCCGACGCTCACGGCAAAAACGTCCAGCCCGAGCGAGAGCGCGATGATGGTGATTTTAAGCAACGGCAACACCGTGCTGAGGTATGGAATCTAAGTAGGAAGTCCCTCTAGGGACTACTTACGCCTCGGCGAGGGTGCCGGGTTTGGGTTGCGCGAGCAACTGCATCACGGCCGTGCGCAGCTGCGAGATGGTAAACGGCTTATTCAAAAACATGTTTGCGCCGGCGGTGCGCGCGCGCCCATCCATTGCGTAATTCGTATGCCCGCTAATCATGAGTATCGGTACGTTTTTTGTGCGGTGATCCGCGCGCAGCCGTTCGATCAAGTCGATGCCGGAAATTCCGGGCAACATGAAATCACAAATAATGATGTCGAAGTGCCTCTCCTCGCGCTTGACGGCAACGAGAGCGCTTTCGGCATCAGCACACGTGAGGATCTCGTACGGTCCCTTCTTTAGGACCGTGTCGATAAGCGTGCAGATTGCCGGATCGTCATCGGCGATGAGCACGCGCCAGACTTGTTGACTCATCTCTGCCAAGGCGCTTCCAGGTAACCGCCTACCCCGCCTCGCAACCTGGGCCTAGATTTGGTAAAGTTTTTAGCGTCTTCAGTCAGAAACCCGTTCGCAGCTGCGCTGGCGATTTTTTTCATTGCCATGCTGGGACCCGTCGCCGTGCTGCTGTTGAGCGTTTCACCCGGTAACGTCGCAGCGGAGCTCTCGAGCGTCTCCGCGCGCTCGGCCGCGGGAGTCTCTTTCGGCGCATCGCTAGTTGCCGTGTGCATTGCTGCGCTTCTCGGAGTCCCCGCCGGATACGAGCTCAGCCGCTGGCGCGGCGGCATGCGCAACGTTGCGTTCTTCGTTCTCGCGTTGCCGCTAGCGTTTCCGCCGGTGGCCAGTGGAATTCTCTTGCTCAATGTCATCGGCACGCGCACGCCGCTGGGAGCGTGGCTCTCCTCGCACGGAATCGTCTTTGTAGATTCGTTCGCCGGCGTGGCCTTAGCGGAATTTTTCGTATCAGGCTCGTTTGTCGTGCTCACATCGTGTGCTGCTTTTTCTGCGCTGGACCCAATCTACGAAGAATCTGCAGCCATGTTAGGCGCCACCGCGCTTCAGCGTTTCTTGCGCGTTGCACTGCCGATAGCAGCGCCAAATGTTCTTGCCGGAATCTTGCTTGCGTGGCTGCGCGCGATCGGTGAGTACGGCGCAACATCGATCGTTGCCTATCATCCGACATCCTTACCCGTCGCGCTGTACGTCACGCTCGCTGCCGACGGAATAGGTCCGGCGCTCGCGCTCAGTTACGGATTTGTGCTCCTCGCGGCGGTCATCCTGGGGCTGCAATGGGCGTTGCGCCGCCACGTCGTATAGAACAACTATGTCCGTTATCGATCGCCTTCTCGCGCCCGACTCCACATTTCAAAAACGGTTCTTCTTTCTAGCAAAGCGCTTTATCCCGGGGGAGACGATTGAGTCGGCTCTAGGGGCCGTTCGCGAACTCAACTCGCAGGGCATGACGGCTACGCTCGATTTTCTCGGTGAGGATGTCTTCGAGCGCGATGCGGCGTTGCACACGCGCGATGAATATTTCAAGATGCTCGAAGCGATCAACGCCTGCGGACTGGATACCAACGTGTCCGTGAAGCTCACGGCCATGGGGCTGTTGATCGATGAAGATTTTGCGGCCACAAATTTGGTTTCGATTCTCGAGCGCGCCGCAAACAATTCCGATCCCTTCGTTCGCATCGATATGGAAGGTTCTTCCGTTACGCAGGCGACGCTCGATGTTTTCGAGCGCGTGTATGCGACGCATAAAAATGTGGGTCCGGTCTTACAGGCATATTTGAAACGCACCCCGGCCGACGTCGAACGCATGATTACGCTCGGCGTGCGCGTGCGGTTATGCAAAGGCGCGTACAACGAACCGCCCGAGATCGCGATCAAGGAAATGCCGACCATCCGCCGTGAGTATCTTCGAATGGCCGAGCGTCTCCTGAAGTCGGGCAACTATCCGGGGATTGCGACACACGACCTGCGCCTGATCGACGCAATCCAAAGCTATGTGAGCGAGAACAAGATCGCACCGGATACATTCGAATTCCAAATGCTGTATGGAATCCGTCCCGAAGTACAGCGCAAGCTCGTTGCGGCAGGCTACCGCGTGCGCATTTACATCCCTTTCGGAACGCATTGGGCCGGGTATTTCTACCGCCGCATTCTCGAGCGCAAGGAAAACGCGTACTTCGCACTCTCTTCCATGTTCACGAAATAGGTGAGAGCGGTCGTCCAGCGGGTGAGCCGCGCCGAAGTGCGCGTGGACGGCCGCACGATCGGAGGAATCGCGGGCGGGCTATGCGTGCTGCTGGGCGTCGCGGTTGACGACACACAGGCAGATGCGCAAGCGGTGGCCTCAAAGGTCACGGGCTTGCGTATCTTTCGCGACAACGAAGGATTGATGAACCGCCCTTTAGCGGAGTCCGGCGGCGCCCTCTTGTTGATCTCGCAATTCACACTGCACGGCGATGTGCGCAAAGGACGGCGCCCATCATTTATCACCGCCGCGCGTGAAGAACTTGCGCGAGCGCTCTACGAGCTCACCGGAAAGCTGCTCGAGCGGGAGGGCTTGCATGTGGCCTACGGCGAGTTCGGTGCGATGATGGATGTGGAGCTAGTTAATGACGGACCCGTGACGATTCTGATCGACAGCAAGCGGACGTTCTAGTTTCGGAAGGGCTGTCCGGAATTTGTTCGACTCGCGTCATCGTATCGGTCTCTACAAGCCGGCCCAAGACATCCAAGCCATTCGTAACCTCGCCGAACACGGTAAAATCTCGATTGAGATGCAGCTGCGGTGAGAGCGCGATATAGAATTGCGTCCCCGCCGAATCGCGGATCGCACCATTGTTATCGTAGTTCAGACCCATCGAGATAACGTTACTGCGCTGCTCAAGCGGATTCTCTTCTGCGGGAATGGAGTAGCCGGCATCGCCATCGCCGGTATTCGTCGGGTCGCCGGTTTGCACGACAAAATCCGGCACGATACGAAACCAGCGCCCGCCGTCGAAATAGCCCCGGTTCGTCAAGTTGAGAAAATTCTCAACCGTCAGCGGCGCCCACTCCGGGTAGAGCGTCACGATCATCGTCCCCTTGGTGGTATGAATACGCACGCGCGGATGCGGTCCCGGCGCCGGCCCGTTCATAAGCGCGGAGCTGACCGGATAAATCTTCGGCGTCAAAATTGCATCGGCGCCCGTGGGCGGCCCCGGCTTGCCGGTGACGGAAGGCCGCGGCAATGGTGCGATCTCCGCGTAATTTTGCACGCGCACCGGGGGCGTGTGTATTCCCGGCGGCATCTCCTTGAGATGTTCCGTGAGCGGTTCACCTTTGAGTTGCCGGATTGCTTCAAGTGCCTGCAGTTGAACGCGCCACGACGGATCCTGCGTGAGCGGAACAAGTGCCGCAATGGCATCTTTGTTCTTGAGTTTTCCGTATGCGCGCACCGCTTCTATGCGTACTAGCTCATTCTGGTCGTGCAAGGCAGCGGTCAAAGCTGCGCGCGGAACGCGATTCGCGTAGCCACGAAAGATCGTCCACATGATGTGCCAGCGAACATCTTCATTACGCTCCGCTTGCCAAGCCGTCAGCAATTGACGCGAGGCATAATCGCCGACTGGACTTACTCGAAACGCCTCGAACGCGGTTGCCGCGCGTGCGCGCACGATAGGATCGCGATCGCCTTTGAGAACCGCGCCAACGGTGCTGGCGGCGATCAGTTCGTTTGCGACCGGTAAACGATGTGCATTTTCATAGCGTCCGATTGCGTCGAGCGCCGCGACGCGGACTGCACCGGAGCGATCCGAGATCATCGCAACCGTCAGCGCTTGCGCACTCGCGCCGGTGCCGATAAGTCCGAGACCATAAACGGACATCGCGCGAACGGCGTCGTTCTTATCGCGCAAATGGCGTTGCAAAAGCGGAACGCCAGCCGGATCTTTTGTGCGTCCGATCGCAAGCGCCGCCCGGGCTGCGAGGTGCGGATCGCTCCCGTTCAGGTCGCCAGCAAGCACGCTGCCGCCAATCGAACGTTTCTGTTCCAACCCGATGAGCGTTTGGTAGCTTGACGAGACGACCACGCCCACGCCACACAGGGCTACGGTAAGGGCGGTCGCCTTTGCGAGCGACCCGAGCAATCTCTTGACCAAATCGTGACCAACTTTCAGAGACGAACCTACGTTCTAGTATATGAAGCACTCACAAGCCGTCCTTCTTGGGCGGCGCAAGAAAGATAGGATCGCACCCATGCCCAGCACCCCTGAATCGACGCCGAAGAAAAACGGCGGCATGACCGTTCGCGAAGCGGGCCAAAAAGGCGGCGAGACGGTCAAAAAAAAGTACGGCGCGGAGTTTTACGAGACGATCGGCCGCAAGGGTGGACAAGCCACCAAAGAAGCCCACGGTCACGCTTTCTACGAGCAAATCGGTAAGAAGGGTGGAAAGAAAGGTGGCGAGGCGACTCGCGACCGATATGGTCCTAACTTCTACGAGCAGATCGGACAAAAAGGTGGCCAAAAAGTTAAGCAGCTTATCGAAGAAGGCAAGCGCGCAGCCGCAGAGGCCGCCGCAAACCAAGCCGCAGATGCAAAGAAGCGCGCTTCGTAATCTGCCGGCACGGGCGTTCGCTATTGGCGCAGCGGTTTCGACCGCTGCGATCTTTTTTGGCGCGACACCAACCTACGCCGTGCCGACCGTCCAGGCATCATCAGCGCCCACGCCTGAACCCACGAGAATCCCGCGCGGCACACTGGTGCTCCCGCTCGGGTCGAGTCTTTTCTTTGTTCTCGACGACCGCCTGAGTTCAAAAGTCAACCGGACGGGCGACACCGTGCGTGCGCATCTCAAAGATGCGCTCGAACTGAACGGCACGCTCATCGCTCCGGCGGGAGCCCCTATGCTCATTAAGATCGCCGATGTGCATGGCGCAAAATCGGGCGATGAAGATGGCACCTTGGACATCTACTTCCAACCGCTGACTCTGGCAAACGGAGCTTCGCTGCCGTTGCACACGCCGACGTCGCATCTTTCCATCCACATGAGCGCGGGACAAGCCTCGACGGCAGGAATAACCGATACGCTCAAAGATATCTTCATCCCCTATCATTATCTCTATCGCGCAATCCGAAAAGGCGCCGAACTTGAACTTGGAGCCGGAACATTGCTGCGCGCGCGCACCGGTGCTACCATCGATGCAAGTAGGGCCGGCGTGGTGAGCATCATCGCACCCCCGCCCGTAAGTACGAGCATCGATACGCCGCACGCAGACTACAAACCGATGCCGCTCGCCACCGTGCCTGCCAAAGCGCCACCGCTCACGGGCGCAGTTGGTGACAAGCCTCCCACCCCACTGCCGCATACCACGCCACCGGTGTGACACCGGAACTGACATAGGGACTCGAAGGCTGCCGTTAAAGATTGACGGCGGCCTTCTTCAATTCTTAGGGAGTGCAATTATGTTGAAACGCGTTTTAAGCGCAGGGCTTCTTGCCGTTTTCAGCGCTACGACGGTAGCGTTTGCGGCATCGCCCATGCCCATGACAAAATCAAAACCGATGCCGATGGCATCGAAAAAGCCGGCCGAGGCTCCGACGCCGAACCCAAAACCATCGGGCGAAGAACTCGCCTTCGTGACCGGCATCCAAGCCGACCTGACGAAGCGCTTCCCAACGGCGGCGGACGCTGAAAAAGCCGGCTACCAGCGCTATACGATGGAGGACAACACGGGCGCTATTAGCTATGCAAATCGGCAATGGCAATCCGTAGACGCGCAGCATCCAAGCCAACTGTGGTATGACGTAAATGGCAATTTGATTGGCGCCGACTTTAGCATTCTGAAATCAAACAGCCCCAAAGCTCCGAAGATTTGGGGAATTGATCCGGCTCGTTGGTTGAGCTTTGGGCACCCGCACTATCACTACATCATCAAAGATCCCAAAACGGGCGCACTCAGGTACGGCGCTTACGGCGGCAAAATGCTCAAGAAAATGCACATCACTGCACCGGGAAGCATCGGGGCAGCCATGACGGCATCTAAAGCAGCTAAAGCCGACGTCGTAACCTACTTCACGTTCCCGGCACTTTGGGACTTGCAAGTCTGGGTCAAAGACAATCCCAACGGCGCGTTTGCAGAAAAGAATCCGAACGTTATCCCATCCAAAGACGCCGAGAAAGACTCAATGTAAGCAAGCATGCACTAGCGGCGGGACCGCGCATAGCCGCGGTCCCGTTTCTAGCTGCGAATTGCCGCTATTGTTTTTGCCGGTTGGATTCCGTAGCATCAATGAGCCAGCATCGCCGGACGGCGAGCGCGGTTTTTTTTTGGTTTTTGCATTGCTGTACCTGACGGGAGGAGGCACCACATGCATCATCGACTACGATTCTTTTTGGGGCTCGCGGCAATCGGAGGCATGGTTCTCTGCACGAATGCGCAAGCGTCTGCCGCACCGGCAGCCACAACCTCACGATACGTTCAGACCTTGAGTTACAACACGCTGTACAACGAAGGCTGCAGCATGGGACGAGCGGGTCTCTCCGGAGTCGTCGTTCTCGACTTCGGTCAGCCCTGGGATCAGAACGGCGTACACGGCGTGTATACGCTCGGCGGCTTCTGGGCCTCCCCTTCGCAAGTCGAAGCGGACGCCGAAGCATACCTCGACGGCTTTTGGAATTGCTCCGGCTCCACGCCCTTCTTGCACCTCTCAATTGGTCAGAGCAATTATGGTAGCCAGGTCAATTATGCTGAAGGTCAGACCTGGGGCACCGTGGTGAACACCGTTAACAGCTATATCAGCACGAAAGGCTACGGCTCGCAAGAAGCCGCGCGCGGGGGTTTCGATTCAGAACCGGGCTGGAGCGCGTTTAGCACGGCCTCAAATCAGGTAGACGGCTACGCGAATACGACGAGCACCTACTACTACGACTTCGGCTCGGCGGATGGCTGTCCACCATATGGCAACTGCAGTAACAACTGGGGCCCGAACGGCTTGTGGTATATCGCTTGGGGCAGTAAGCCCGCATTCACTCTTCCTGAAATTTACTATCAAGCCAATGCGACTCAGTGGCAAACCGATAGTTTGTATTCAGCGCAGAATAAACCCAATGGCAAGAACCAAATTCTCGGAACGATGACAGAGTACGCGGCCGATAGTAGCACGTTTACGCCGGCCGGCGGATTCAACGCGTTGCAAAATGCACTCAACGCCAATTCCGCCACCGCTTGGAACATGACGTACTCAACCGACATCACTTGGGCGCAATAGGAGGACACAATGAAAACACTTCTTCTGTCTACGACCGTGGCTGCGCTCGCGATCGGGCTATCTGCATGTTCTCATGGCACAGACGCCGGAAGCGTGCCGGGCAGCGGAGCGCAGAACACCGGCGCGGCATCACAAAGCGGGCCGATTGCGGCGATGGACAAGCAGGCCATGCTAGACCAAGAAAAGATCGCCGCCGCAAATGCGTGGAAAGCACCCAAACATCCCGGATTCTTACCTGCACAACCGGGTCCAGAACAACGAACGCTCGGCATTAGCGAGCGCGGTCTACCAGGCGGAGCGAATGACTTTTCGAACCGCTACGACTACATGGATGCAAGCGGACACTACGTCACGGTGCTCGCAGGCGCACGCAAAAACGATCAAAGCGGCGTTGTCACCGTCGTTAGCCGCTCGCCGGACTTTCAGACGTTTTCGACGCATACCTATACGGTTGCTCCGAGTGCGGTGCGTATCGTCGGTGCGCAAGACGGGAAAGTGCAACTGCAAACTCTGAGCACAAACACGCGGATACCGTTCGACGTCAGCGCGTTAGCCCAGTAAACTGCTAGTCTAGCAGTACTTCTCTAGAATCGTGGAGGCATGGCCGGCGGCCATGCCTTCTGCGTCATGCAGGCGATCGCGCATTCCGTCGAATCGCATGACTTTCTTGATGTCGAGCAGATCTTTGGGTTTGGAGAGGTCGTCGAGCATGGCCTCCATTTTTTCTTGGGCCGTCATCTGTTTGGTGAGATCGAAGTCCATCATGACATGCACGACGCTCAGCAGGTCGACCTGCAACTGCTTTTGCTTATCGAGCGCGCGCTGGAGCTCTTGCGCTAACATGTGGATTTCGTGCGATTGCTCTTTGTCCGGGGTCATCGTCTCGCCTTTGCGCAGATCGTTGACTTCTTTTTGAATGATGCCGTTGTTATCGATGAGCGCCTGAACGTTCTCTTCCATCGTCAGACGCTCTGCGACGAACTCTTGCTCCCAGTTGATGTCTTTGAAAAGCTCGTTTTGATGTTTGAGCGACACGTTGATGTGGTCGAGCGCGAGGTCGTTCGCAAGCATCGGACGAACCGCCGCGTTGAAATGGCCATAGAAAGCGCTGCAGTACGGCGTGCTGCGCACGGAGCCGATCTCCTTAAGCGGAATTGGGGTCGGCGAAGGTGACGGGCTTGGGCTGGTTGCCGAGGCGAGCGCAACGAAAAACGTTAGTACGAGCATCCGGTTATTGCATCGAGCGAAAAGTGGATCGCGTGACCGCTATTCGTTTGACCAGTAGTCCTTAAGCGCTTTACCGCGCGAAGGATGGCGCAGCTTGCGCAGCGCTTTTGCTTCGATCTGACGGATGCGCTCGCGCGTGACGCCGAATTCTTGACCGACTTCTTCAAGCGTGCGCTGATGGCCATCTTCGAGGCCGAATCGCAGAACGAGCACTTTGCGCTCGCGCTCGGTGAGGTTTTGCAGCACGTCGGCCATCTTCTCTTTGAGAAGCATGACCGATGCTGCTTCCGCAGGCGCGACAGCTTCTTGATCTTCGATGAAGTCACCGAGATGCGAGTCTTCCTCTTCGCCGATCGGGGTCTCGAGTGAAATCGGCTCCTGCGAGATCTTGATGACTTCGCGAACCTTTTCCGGCGTAAGACCCATCTCCGAGGCAATCTCTTCAACGGACGGATCGCGGCCAAGTTCTTGCAGAAGCTGACGCGAAATCTTGATGAGCCGGTTGATAGTCTCGACCATATGAACAGGAATGCGAATCGTACGAGCTTGATCGGCGAGCGCGCGTGTGATTGCCTGACGGATCCACCATGTGGCGTAGGTCGAAAACTTGTAACCCTTGCGGTAGTCGAATTTCTCGACAGCGCGAATCAAACCGAGGTTGCCTTCTTGAATAAGATCCAAGAACAGCATGCCGCGGCCGACATATTTCTTTGCAATCGAGACGACGAGGCGAAGGTTGGCCTCCGTGAGCTGGCGCTTTGCCTCTTCACCGATCGTTATCAGCGTCGAATGAGCGCTGCCGTTTTTGAGCGCCTCATTCTCGCCGGCCTCGATCTTCATTGCTAAATCTTTTTCGTCCGCCATGGAGAGCAGCGGAACGCGCCCGATCTCTTTGAGATACATGCGGACAGGGTCATCGAGGGCCAAGCCTGCAGGTACGGCCGTCTCGTCGGCGGCCTCTTCGGCTTCGACTTCCGGCTTTTCTTCTTTTTGCTCGTCGATGATCTCAACGCCCAAACCGGCGATCTCTTCGAAAAGATCGTCGATGCGCTCGGGATTGACGTCGTCTACGTTATCGAAGATGGCATTGATCTCTTCATACGTGAGCGACCCGTTCTTTTTGCCGCGCTCGATGAGCTTCTTGATTTGTTCTTCCAGCGGAATGCCGGGAGCTTGATCGACCGTCGCGGCTGCTTTTTTGCGTGCCATAGTTTTTTGTGTTCACCTCCTTTTTAGTTTAAATTACGTTTGAACTTCGCTCATACGTTTGGTGCTTCGTTTGACTTCTGCCACGATACGGCAGAAATCAACCTGCGCACCCCCGCCCAAACTTCGCGGACGGGACCCCACATTCTCTTGGGGTTGGGCCCCCGTGCCTTAGGGGTAAAATTTATTTTTTCAGTTTTAGTGCGAGCGATTCGAATTCGCCGCGGAGCTCGGCCGGCAATGCTTCGCCGGCACCGAGTAGATTATCGATTTGTTGGGACAGCTCCTGATAACGCCGTTTCTCGTCTTCGAGTTGCAGTCGTCCCGCGATTTGGTCTAGATGCCCCCGGCGCGCATCGGTACCTGCGTACCGCACCGTCTGCCCCCGGTGAGCAAGCGAAGAGAGCAACTCCACGCTTGTATGGTCTTCGGCAAACAGCGTTAAAACATCAGCGCCCGTCCGTAGGTCGCCCTCGTGCTTCAGCATGCGTTCGTAAATTTGGCGGTAAACCTCGTTGGGAAAGCGATGCGCGGGAATACGCATAAGATATTCCCTAAGAAGCGAGGGTTCTTCCAGCACGATTGCCAGCACTTCGCGTTCGAACGAAGCGGGCTGGGCACCGAGCGAAACGTGCCTGCTTGCCGAGAGCGGCGAATTGCGGCGGGGCGCAAAATTCATCTGGTTGGCAAGGAAGCGGCTATTCCGGAGGTCGTTCACGCTAACCTTTAGGTGCCCAGCGACGTATACGCGCCACTTGTCCCATTCCGCAACCGGCGTCATTTCGCGAATGAGAGCTTCCCCTTTGCTCGCGATCGCATTGGGGGAATGGAAACCGGTTTGTAAGCGCTCGATTTCGCGATCGAGCTTGAATTCGATCGATGGTTTAGCGGACTCGAGCACCTCGCGGAAAGCCTGTGCGCCACGGTTACGCACAAAACTATCGGGGTCTTCGCCAGCCGGGAGATTGACGATGCGCACCGAGGAACCGGCGTGTTCCATCGCGTGCACCGCGATATCGATCGCTTTGTTTGCGGCGCTCGTACCGGCGGCGTCCGCGTCGAAACACAGGTAGATATTCTCGGCATATTTGCGCATCTCGCGGGCCTGCTCTTCCGTAAAAGCGGTGCCGAGCGAGGCGACGGCATTCTCAAAACCGGCTTGGTGCAGTGCGACGCAATCAAGCGGTCCTTCTACGACGATAAGGGTTTGATCGAGTGCCGCCGCCCGGCGCGCGAGATTGAGCGCAAACAGGTGACGGCCTTTGGTATAGACCGGGGTCGTTGTCGTGTTGATGTACTTCTGCTCGGCTTCACCGAGCGCGCGCCCGTTGAAGGCAATGCACTCGCCCGTCGTGGAGAAGGTTGGAATCATCAGCCGGTTGCGGTAGAAATCATAGAACCCGCCACTCTGACGCGGCTTGATGAGCCCGGCTTTTGCGGCCGCTTCGAGCGTTATTCCGGCGGTGTGCAGTTCGTTTACGAGTCCGTCCCAACTCTCGGGCGCATAACCGACGGAAAATTTCTCGATCGAAGCCTGTGAGATGCCGCGCCCTTCGCAATAGGCACGCGCAGCCGCGCCATCGGCACCGGCAAGTGAGCGCGCAAAAAATTGCGTTGCAATTTTGTTTGCCTCGTAAATGGTTTCTTTTTCGTTGCGAACGCGTGCGGCTTGCGGATTCTCCTCTTCAATTTCCATCCCCGCGCGCTTTGCGAGCACGCGCACGGCATCGGGAAATGTGAGGTTCTCTAATTTCTGCACGAATGCGATAACGTCACCGCCCGCCCCACAGCCAAAACATTTGAAGTAGCCCTGCTCGGGATGGACGTGAAACGAAGGTGTCTTCTCGCCATGGAACGGGCAAAGGCCCACGAGATCACGCCCGCGCTTTTGTAACGGAACGTAGGAGCCGATGAAGCTCGCGATATCGACGCGCGCGTGAAGTTCGCGAGTAAAGCCTGGATCGATTGGCATAGAGGTCGCATACTAGTTCGCCGGAACACCGCAGCCCCCCCACGAAGGGTTATCCACATGGCTACGAAGCGCGTCTTCGATCCTATTCACCATTTCATCGAGCTCAGCGCTGTTGAGGCGCGCCTGCTGGATTGCGATGTCCTGCAGCGCCTGCGCCGTCTGCGTCAGCTTGGCCTAGCCTACCTCGCCTATCCGTCCGCCGAACATTCTCGCTTCAGCCACGCCTTAGGTGCCTTTGCCGTTGGCACGCGCGTCTTCGACACCCTAGTAACGCACAGCCCCGAACATTTCAACGGCAACGACGATGTCGCGTATCAGCGGCGGCTCGTGCGCGCAGCGCTACTGCTGCACGATATCGGCCACGGCCCGTTCAGTCACGCGTGCGAAGCCGTGCTCGGCATTAAACATGAAGAACGAACGCGCGCTCTGCTGGAATTGCCGCGTATGCGCACGGTCCTTGCCGGTCTCGAGGTGGATGTCGCCGACATTCTCGAGCTCCTCGTCGGCGGCGCGCACAACCGCTATCCGGTACTCACGGAAATCGTGAGCGGTCCCAACCTAGATGCGGATCGCATGGACTATCTCTTGCGCGATGCGTACTTCACGGGCGTGAGCAGCGGCCGGTACGATAGCGAACAGCTGCTCGGATCGTTGCGTGTGTATTCCGCACCCGCCGGACCCGTTATGGGCATCGACAGCCGCGGCGTCGTCGCGCTCGAATCATTCGTGCTTGCCCGCTACATGATGTTTGCCACGGTCTATTTCCATCATACGACGCGCATGTTCGAGCGGATCTTGCAAGATGCGCTGCGCGAACTCTGGGTCGATCCCAAAAAACTCGATGACATCGACGAGTTTTTACTGTGGGACGATTTTCGTGTAATGAACGAGCTACGAGACTTGCAATCGCTACCGGCGCGGGCGCTACGCGAACGTCTGCGTCTCTATGCTCTCGCGGCCGAGTTCAATGCCGAGAGCGATTTAAACACCTACGAAGCCTGCGCTTCCGCATTGCGCGACCGCTACGGAGACGCCGTTTGGGAGGACGCGCAGGAACAATTGATGCACCGCTTGCCGATGGGCGCGGACGATCGTAGACCGACCGTGTACGTCGGAAGCAACGCCGGATTGGCAGACGCAAGCGACGCCTCAGACTTAATCAAGAAAATCTCAGGCAAGGCCTATTGGCGCAAGTTGTTTGTCGAACGCGCATCTGTTGATCCGCTGGAAGCCCGAGCAATCTGTCGCGAGATCATTGCGAAACGTGGCTGATGAAGCATGACGGATTTGTGATTGCGCAAAACAAAAGACTACGGAAATTTCCGTAGCCTTTTGCCCCTTGCGAAGCGTTTCTTGAACTATTGACCCGGATGCGCGCGGTCGTATGCTTCGGCTTGGAGTAGTTGATTGCGGGCCTGATTCATAAGATCGAGGGCCTGTTCGCGATGGCCGCCGTAGTCGCGCCGGTCGCGTTGCAGTTCGTCGATGAGGCGCTCGAGGCGCGCTCGAACCTGGTGAATATTTTTGTTACTTCCGCGTTCGCCACGGCGGTTGCGCATGTTTGAAGACGCGTTTTGGCCGATAGGTCCGTTAACCGTCGTGCCGTTCGGCAATGTTACTGTTTGGGCGCTGGCTGCGCCGGCGACGAGGGTCGTCGCGAGGATACCGGTTGCCAGAAGTGCTTTGATATTCATGGTTCTAAAAGCTCCTTGTTCCCTGAATGAAAGGCGAGGGTGATATGTTCAGGGTAACGGAGCACGAAAACAAGGCAGTTCCGGCAGCACGCAGGTCTAATTTAGGCTTAAGGCGGTTCTAACGAGAATTTAAATAAGGCTTCGATGCTTCGACAGGCTAGAGTTCCGGGCTCGGAGCACTTCAGCATGACAGGGGGCTACTGCAGTGATCCGAGTGCGGCTTGGGCGGCTGCAAGGCGGGCGATCGGGACGCGATAGGGCGAGCACGACACGTAATTCAAACCCAGCGCGTGGCAGAACGCGACGCTTGTCGGCTCACCGCCATGTTCGCCGCAAATTCCGATTTTTAAATCGGCTTTTTCTTTGCGGCCGAGCTCAACGGCCTGACGCATTAGGCCGCCGACGCCTTGCCGGTCGAGCACCTGGAATGGATCGTCTTTAAGAATCTTCTTCTCGAGATACGCTGGAATAAAAGACGCTTCGGCATCATCGCGACTGTATCCGTACGTCGTCTGCGTGAGATCGTTCGTGCCGAATGAGAAAAACTCAGCATAGTGCGCGATCTCGTCGGCCACGATGCACGCACGCGGCAACTCAATCATCGTACCGATACGGTATTCCACCTTGCAGCCGTGTTTGGCCATCACTTCGTCCGCCACGGCCTTCGCAGCCTCGAAGGTTTGCTGCATCTCTTCTGTGGTGCCGACCCCCGGAATCATGACTTCTGGCCGCACGTCCACGCCGCGATCCTTGAGCTCGCACGCTTCTTCAAAGAT
>JACRUB010000178.1 GCA_014305015.1 Vulcanimicrobiota bacterium
GGTGGCAGCAGCGTTTGCGGGCGTTGCAACGGTTACATAGCCGGCGCCTGCACGCGCTGCCGCTTTTGCGCATAGCACCGCGGCGCCGGGAAATTGGCGCGACCCTGCGATGATGAACGGAGCGCCCGAGCTTCGTTTGTCGCCGTCCGGCGGCCTCACCGGAAGAAGCGCGGCGAACGATCGCTCGTCGAGTGCGGCGTATTCCGGAGGTTGCGTCATTAACACTGATTCGGGAATCCCGATCGAGCCGAGATAGAGCGTGCCGATATGGTCGCGCGCCGGATCGAGCAGAAGCCCTGGCTTGAGCGCGCCGAGGGTTAGCGTTGCCGTGGCGCGTACGGCGCTTTTATCAACTGTTCCGGTGAGCCCATCGATGCCGGTTGGAATGTCGACCGCCAGAATGGGTTTTCCGCACTCGTTCATGGCGCGAATTGCACTCGCGTATGGTTCGGCGACGGGGAGCCGCGCGCCGGTTCCAAAAAGAGCGTCGACCACGGTGCTCGCGCCTTCGAGCGCAGCTTTTGCAGCCTCGAGTGAATCCGGAAACGGCCGCCGAATGATTCCCGCCGCGCGTGCGCGTTCTTCGGCATCTCGCCGCGCGTCCGAGGGCGCAGCGTCGTCGCGAGCGTAAATGGTGCAGGCAACATCTCCGAGCAACTCGCGCAAATCCGCGAACGCGGCAAATGCGTCGCCGCCGTTGTTGCCCGGACCGGCGAATGCGACGACCGATTGCGCATCGAGTGCCTCGGAGAGCACTTCGGCGATTCTGCGGCCCGCGTTACGCATGAGCTGCACGGCACCGACCATACGAACGGCCTGGGCGTCCGCGTCCCGCATTTGCTGCGGAGTGAGGACGGCGATCACGTGCGTTCCAAGATGACGACCGCGGCAGCCATCGACGCAGTGTGCGTAATCGTGAGGTGGACGATGGAGACCCCGCGATGCGCGATCAATCCTTCGGCATTTCCGACCAGTTTAATGATGGGCTTGCCGCTGCGCTCGTGCGACACGCCGATCTGCCGCCATGGGATTGCATGTCCGAATGCCTTGCGCGTCGCTTCCTTTGCCGCAAAGAAGCCGGCGAAGCGTTCTGCGCGGTTACGTTTGCGCATTGCGTAGGCAACCTCTTCATCTGTGTATATCTTTCGGGAGAACCACGCAAGTTTTTCTGCATCGAAGTCGTAGCGCTCGACTTCGGCTAAATCCATCCCAAGCCCGATGATCATTTAAAAAACATTCGTGTTATTACACGCGGGTACCCGCGCCCGGTATCACGAAGAGAACGCTCCGAGATGGAGTCAACGGCAGGCAGGCGCATCCGGATCGTTCCGGTCAATGCATTCGATCCCGCGTTTTTGGATCGACTGGCTCGCTGTCTCGAAGAGCGCTTTCTCTACACGATCGATGTAGAACGTGCGCTCGCTGTTCCGCGCAGCGCGGTCAATAGCCAGCGCGGCCAAATGTTCTTGAGCACCCTAACGTCTAAGATCGTGCGCGCGCATCCAGGTGAAGATGCATTGTTGCTTGCGCTTACCGAGTTCGATCTGTACAAGACGGGGCATCGCTTTTTATTCGGAGACGCTGACGAGCAACAGCGCATCGCCGTTGTTTCTCTACACCGGCTGCGCGCCGAATTCTACGGCGAAGATCAGGATGAAAACTTGCTCTTTCAGCGCGCGCTCAAGGAGTGCGTGCACGAACTTGGACACGCAATCGGCCTCAAGCATTGTTACAACGCGCGTTGCGCCATGTATTACTCGAATTCGATCTTCGAGAGCGACAATAAAATGCCACACTTCTGCGAGACCTGCGATAAGCGCAGCCGCGCGCGGCACTAATTTTAACGATCCCGGCACCCCCGCCGGCGGTGAAGGCTAAATTCCCAAGGGTCTTTTGCCGTACAGACTCTAAGGGGCGTCCGAGGGCTCTACCAATGGGAGCTCTCGTTGATGCTTTGGCGGGGTTCCACGAGGAGCGGCTTTGAAGTCTGTTAGGGGAACGCGATGATGATCGGTGCGCGGTTTGCTGCCTGGCGCGCGGGTTTGGGAGCGCCGGCACGGCTCGTCGTGATCGCCGTCCTCGCCGCGGTCGCGTACGGGCTCGTCCGTCTGGTGCATCCCACTGCGGCGGCTTTCGCGACGGACGCGATTCTGCTTGGGCTCATCGTACTTTGCGCAGCGGTCGTCGGATTTCCGTTTGCCGCTTCGGCGGCCATCCTGTTGGCCGTGATGGACTACACCGCCCGCGCCGGCCTTCACGACGGTGCGGCAATTCCGAGCGCGGCGGTGGTTGGCATCGCCGGCCTTCTTTTAAGCCCGCTGTTTACGACATCTGCCGCCGCCGAGGCGGACGGCACATCCTATGATCCGGGGCAGCTGGCCTTCGGATCGAACGGCCGCGTCGCGCTTCCGCGCGCAGAGAGTTACGGTGCGATCGCGACCGGCATCTCGATGCTCGCTTCGGGCGTGCGCGAAGTTTCGCAGGGAGACTTTACGAAAAACCTTGCCGTTGCGGATGGTGCGCTCTCGGAGCTCGCCGTGGCGCTCAACAAACTCATCTTCGGCATGCGCGAATTCTTGCGGCAACTGCACGATAACGCGCGCCGTCTTGGCGACTCCGGTGAAGAACTCGGAAATACGGCCTCAACCGCACTCGCAGTGATCGAGGGTGCTGCCGTCGCGCAAGGGCAGCTCGATGAAGGAATTCGCGAACAGTCTAACATCGTCGAGACCGCGACCCGCAAGGTCCAGGCACTCACGGAAACGATCAACTCGATAGCCGCCTCAGCCGAACAGCAAACGCGCAGTTTAGATGAAACCGCCCTCGCCGTTTCCAACATGGCTACGTCCATTGAAGAAGTCTCCGCACAGGTCGATTCACTCTCCGCGATCTCGCTCGAAACCTCGCAAACCGCCGAGCGTGGCGGAACGGCGATTCATACGATCGTCGATGAGATGGATACGATCCGCACGACCATTGGCGAACTTGCCGGAGACATCACCCAGCTCGGGAGTAACTCCGAGCAAATCGGCGACATCGTCAAAGTTATCGACCGTATTGCGGAGCAAACGAACTTGCTGGCCCTCAACGCCGCAATCGAAGCTGCACGTGCGGGCGAACACGGCCGCGGGTTTGCCGTCGTCGCAACGGAAATCCGCAAACTTGCCGACGGCAGCGTGCAGGCGACCAAAGAGATCGCCAGCCACATCGGCTCGACGCAATCCGTTATTTCCGAAGTCATCGAGGCGATGCAACGGCTGACCGAGCGCGTTGAAGACAGCGCTTCGAGTACGGCCTCAGCCTCGACCGCGTTGCGGGAGATCGTTTCGGCCGTTCTTACCGCCAACAATCAGATCTCGGAAATTTCCTCGGTGACGCGCGCGATGAGTTCGAATTCGTACCAAGTCATCCGCTCAATCGAGGAAATCACTAAGTCGGTCGCGCTCAATCTGCAAGCCACGCAACAGATGGCCTCCCACTCTGGTGAGGTCAACTCCGCATTCCAAAATATTGCATCCATCTCTCAACAAAATGCTTCGTCCGTCGAAGTACTCACCTACGTCAATGCCGAGGTAACCTCCGCCGCTCAGAGCATCGTCGGATCCGTCGATCAGATGAACTCTGCTGCATCCGAAATCAATCATCATCTCGAGCAATACAAAGTTAACGAAGAAGGTCAGGAGGAAGTCACCGTATGAACATGAGTTTGCGCGTCCGGCTGCTCGGCACCATCATCGGTGCCATGTTGCTGTTTTTCCTCATAAGTGTGCTCGCAGCGCGCTTTACGCTCGCCCGCGATCTCAACGAACTTGGAGGGCAAGAAGTAACCAACGGTTCGCAAGCGTTCGGCGGCTACTGGGATTCGCACAAAGAGCAAATCAAGCTGCTCATTTCGCAGGACGCGGTCTCGGATGCGTTGCGTAAGAACCTAGCGGCGCATAACACGAAAGCACTGCAGGATCAGCTCTCGAATATTGCGCGTACGTCCGGCCTCTCGATCCTGACGATTACCGATACCAAATGGAACGTCGTTGCTCGCGCAA
>JACRUB010000144.1 GCA_014305015.1 Vulcanimicrobiota bacterium
CGAATGCCACAGTAAGTGCTTAGTAGAACGCCGAGCAGCTCGAACTGGCGATCCAACGGCTCAAAAATTGCAGCAGGATGATAACGACAAGAAATGAGAGATCGAATCCGCCTAGCGGCGGAATGATGCGGCGCACGGGAGCAAGCACCGGCTCAACGAGCATGGCGACGTATTCCGTCCAGCGGCCGCGCAGATCCGGAATCCAAGAAATAACGGCATACACGATCATGATGATCGTGTAGATGCTGATGACCCGGGCGATGCCGAGGCCAAGGTCGCACATAACGGCTGGATTCATCGGACTACGGCAGCGAGGCTAAAACTTTGGGCGGAACGCCTACCAAGAACGGCGTCGGATCTACTGCGGTCCCATTGAACATCACCTGATAATGCAGGTGCGGACCGGTCGAGAATCCGGTCGAACCCACGAGACCGATCGGCTGGCCCTTCACGACGCGCTGGCCAGGCTGGGCAATAAATTTCGAGAGATGCGCATACCACGTGTGATATCCATTGCCGTGATCGATATCGACTTTATTTCCGAAACCGCCGTCATAATCGGTCGAAGCAACCACCCCAGCGGCCGCTGCGCGAATGACTTCGCCGTAATTTGCACCCAGATCCACGCCTTGATGAAATCCCACATCGGGTGTTGTACGGTAGCAGTAACAGCCCACGACTTGAGCGCCGTCAACAGGATCGATTGACGGAATGGCGGCGACCATCTCATCGCGCTGAACCGCTTCGAGATGGCGTAAGTTAAGAATCCGCAGAGTCAACCGCTTGAGCGAAGCCGCTTCTTGGGTAGTGCGGCTTGAGGCGAGCTGTAGATCGTTGAGTTTCATTTCAACGCCGGCCGCTTCATTCGAAAATCCGTTGCGATTATCGATCCGCGAAAGTTTGGAGCGGTGCGAGGAGTTCTGTTTTGCGCCGCCATTCTTAACTCCGATGAGTTGCTGAATCTGCTGGTTCTGCTTCTGCACTCTCTGGAGCTGCGTTTTGAGCTGCGAGGTTTGGGTGTCGATGGCCTTGAGCTGATTGCTTTGCGTGGACGTCAGGGCTTGCAGTGCTTGGAGCTGCTCCGAGGCTTCGTGTAATTGATACGCGTGCACGCCGAGCGCTGAGAAAGCTGCGGCAACCAAGAAGATCGCCGCACCAATAATATGGCGCCGCGTTAGCTCGAGCCGGTGAATCGTGTTGCCGCCACGCGGAACTATTTTGATAAAGTAACGATCTTTTACCATCATATTTGTGAATCACGTGCCTGAGCGATTGCGCCCAGTTCCTCTTTGGAGGCATCCTGAAGCGGCTTGAAACCGGTGACCGCTTTGCCGAACGTCCGCGTTTCCTCGCGCGAAAAAATGCTACTGAGAACAATGCCGTCGCCTTCTCTATTGAGCAGAGCGACCGCATACGATAACTCCGAACCGGTATCAGCAAACGCATTGAAACGGACAAATCCCACCTGCGAGACGTCGGTCCGGGCGACCCGCTCTAGTTCCATTAGGCGCTGCTCCACCCTCCCCGCCTGCGCCTCGTGGGCCCTGGCTGCTTCTTCTAAGGAAGAGAGGCGGGCCGTGCCCGTTGCGGATCCAGCCCCGAGTAACTCGTCATGGGCCGTACCCGTGGCATGCAGGCGCCCAAGCGCCGGAGCGACAGCCAGGAAGTGGTAGACGGCAAGTGCTACAAGCGCACCGCCGAAGGCGGCTAAGGCCGCAATCGTACTGGGTTGCATAAAAATTGGATAACCACGACGGGAGCTAGGTGGTTCGCGGCACCCGTAATGGCTCGCTTACCGTTGCTACCTTCCGGTCCTGGCGGGGTTCACGAGTTTACGCCGCGCGAAGCCCAACCCCCGCCATGGCTCGCAACATGATATCACACCCGGTCCCCAGCAGAGCAACCGTCAAAAGTCGTAGTGCCTACCGCAATCCCAAAAGGTTTGAAAGTATTTTTGAGACAGGGTGGGCCCATTTATCGTTAAATGGATATCATCTGGAGGTATTCTGTGTCTAAACTTGCTGCGGGGCTGCTGGGCAGTCTTCTTTTATCTGTGGCTCCTGCGTCGGCTGCCGCCCTGGGGCCGGCTCATCCTACCATCGTCAAGTGGAATCTGACCCCTGCCGAGATCGCCGCCAATTGCACGACGCAAATCGGCGTGCTCGATACCGCCGTGAAGCGCATTATGGCCCTCAAAGGCCCGCGCACGGTGCAGAATACCTTGATTCCGCTCGAAAGTGCCGAGGCCAATCTTAACGACAAGACGGTAGCCGAACAGTTTCTGTTCAACATGGCAACCGATAAAGCGGTCCGCGATGCGTCCGAAAAATGCGGCACCGACCAAAGCAACTATTTCTCCGCGCTCGGAGCACGCCCAGACCTGTATGCTGCCCTCGCCGCCGTCAAGAAAAGCGGCACCGCGAAAACTGCATCCGACAAGAAACTGCTCGACCTCTATATGATCGGGTTCGTGCGGTCCGGCGCAAATCTGCCGACTGATAAGCGCAAGGAATTCATCAAACTCTCCAACCAGCTGACGGATCTCGGCAACAAGTTCGCCGAAAACCTCGGCAACGATAAAACCACGATCACGATCACGGCCGCGCAAGCAGCGAACTTGCCCGCCGATGTCGTTGCGCCGCCGGCGTACGTCAAACAGGCCGACGGCTCGTACCTGGTTCGCACGAATGAAAGCACGGCTACTGCCTTCTTCAACAATCAGAAAGATGCGCAAGCGCGTAAGACGTTCTATCTCGCGTATCAAAATCGCGCGCCCGGCAACGTAGCGATTCTCGAACAGGCCATCGGCGTGCGCGACCGGCTTGCGCACTTGATGGGTTATCAGACGTGGGCCGCCTATGTGCTTGCCGATCGCATGGCACAGAGCCCGCAGCGGGTAATGAAATTCGAAGAAGATCTCGACGCCAAGCTCTTACCGCAAGCGCGCCAAGATATCGCTGGACTTGCCGCCCTTAAAGCGCAAGACACGGGCAATACTACTGCAACGATCGACGCTTGGGACATCAGCTACTACAACAACATGCTGAACAAGACGAAGTACTCTGTCGACAACGAAGCGATCAAGCAGTACTTCCCGCTTGAGGGCACCGTCGACCGGATTATGACGCTCTACCACAAGCTCCTAGGCGTCACGTTCGTGAAAGTCCCGAACCCCAATTCCTGGAATGCGCAAGACGTCATCAGCTACAACGTCTTCGATACGGCGAGCGGAAAATTCATCGGCACGACGTATTTCGATTTCTTCCCGCGCGAAGGCAAATTCACGCACTTTGCAAACTGGCCGCTTATTCCGGCGCGCCGCCTTGCCAATGGCAGCTATCGACCGCCGGTGACGGCAATTCTCGGCAATTGGCCGCGACCCGCGCCCGGCAATCCTGCGTTGCTCACGCACGACGATGTGATCACGTTCTTCCATGAATTCGGCCACAATCTCGCGGCGCTCTTATCGACCGCACCCTATGAAACGCTTTCCGGCGGCTTCCGTCAAGATTTCGTTGAGGCGCCCTCGCAAATGCTCGAGAATTTCATGTGGCAGCCGTCCATTTTAAAAGAAGTCAGCTCGAACGTAAAAACGGGTGCGCCGCTGCCCGACGATTTAATTCAGAAAATGGTCAATGCGCGGTATGTCAATCAAGCCTACTTCACGATAGGCCAGATCAAACTCGGTCTTGTCGACCAGATCTACCACAGCAGTGGACCGGTTGTTGATACGACCGCGGTCTGGGCGAAAGTATCGCACGATTATACGCCGATCGATATGGCGCCGGGCATTCATCCGCAAGCGTCGTTCGGACATCTCTTCGGCTACGATGCGGGCTACTACAGTTATCTGTGGGCACTCGTGTATGCGCAAGATATGTTCACCGCATTCCAAAAGGGCGGCCTTGAAAACCCCGCCGTCGGCATGCGCTATCGTCACACAATTCTAGAGCCCGCGCGTACCATCGAGCCGGACGCAGAGGTGCAAGCCTTCCTCGGACGGCCGATGAGCCAGGCGGCGTTCTACCAGCAGTTCAC
>JACRUB010000059.1 GCA_014305015.1 Vulcanimicrobiota bacterium
GCGAGGTACCGGGTAAGCCTTCAAGCACCCAAATGGAAGAGAGACGTCCTCATGAAGGTAACGGAGACTGCAACGAAGTGGCCGACATTTGATGCACCGCTCAAAGTCCGCCAGCAAGTCGCGCAGGGCACCATGTCGTTCGAGTTTGAGAAGCCGGATAATTGGACGTTTATTGCCGGCCAGTTCGTAGATATTACGCTCGCGAACCCGCCGCAGACGGATGCCGAAGGGAACAAACGGGGGTTTTCGATATCGAGTGCGCCTTACGAAGACAGCATTATGGTCACCACACGAATGCGCGATACCGCCTTTAAGCGCGTCCTTCAATCAATGCCTTTGGGCAGCGAAGTTAAGATTGAGGGGCCATTCGGCGAGCTAACGTTGCACGAGGATGCTGCTCGCCCCGCGATATTGCTAACCGGAGGCGTCGGCATCACGACGTTTCGGAGCATTGTGCTCCAAGCCGCGCATTTGAAGCTCGCGCATCGCATCGTGCTATTCTATTCCAACCGCCGCCCGGAAGATGCGCCTTTTTTGGGCGAGTTGCAAACGTTGCAGAAAACCAACGCGAACTACACGCTGGTTGCAACCATGACCGACATGAAAAAATCGACGCAGCCTTGGTCCGGCAAAACCGGGATGATCGACGCCTCGGAGTGAGTAAGGGTGACATCCGCGTCGAAGAATATACGGGTTATTAGGATGAAACGGCGGTTCAAAGTTGGCGATCGCGTGGGTTGGAACTCTGAAGGGGGGCGCGTCAGCGGTCATATTATCAAGGTCATCACCTCGGAGATCGCATTTAAGACCTATACCGTCCGCGCGAGCAAGGATGAACCGCAATACGAAATCAAGAGCGATGCGACTGAACACGTCGCCATGCACAAGGGCTCAGCTCTAAGAAAGCTTACGAATTAACGAACGGTGAGACGGTTCGATAAGGCGCATCAAGCCGTCCACCTGCCGGACGATCGCCGCATGGCGTTCGTCTTGCAGCGCAAGTATGCGGCGTCACTCGTCGCTATTGTCGCAGTCCCAATCGCGATTGCATGGTTGCAAGTATTCGTCTTTGGAATCCATCCGGCGCCAGTTGACGGGATCACGACGGTCGCCGCGGGCCATACGGGGCGCGGGTTCCCGCTCTGGATCCGCTGGACGCATTTCGCAAATATACTCTTCCTCTTTCTGCTCGTGCGCAGCGGGCTCTCAATTCTGATGGAACATCCGCGACTGTATTGGGACAACCACTGCACGCCGGGTACCGAATGGTTGCGGCTCACGCCGGTGATCGTTCCGGCCGATCGCCTCTGGACGTCCAAAGAGGATGCCCGCTTTATCTCACCGCTTGTCGCGCTGCCGGGTTACCGGCATACGATCGGCATGGGTCGGGCGTGGCATTTCATCACGGATTATGGTTTCCTCATCAGCGGTCTGATCTACATTGTCATGCTGTTCGCCAGCGGCGGGTGGCCGCGCATCGTGCCGACGTCGTGGAGCGTCATTCCGTACGCGTGGCAGACCTTCGTCCACTATGCGACCTTGCACATGCCGGCCGAGGCGAACGGCTACTACGCGTACAACGCGCTCCAGCAACTGGCGTACTTCGCAGTGGTCTTTATAATGGCGCCTATTTCCATCCTGAGCGGAATTGCGATGTCGCCGGCTATTGACAATGCGTTTCCGTGGTATCCGCGCATCTTCGGGGGGCGCCAAGGAGCCCGCTCGCTTCATTTCTTGCTGCTTTGCGGATACGTCGTCTTCACGATCATGCATGTCGGCCTCGTGGTCTTGACGGGAGCGCAACGTAACTTTAACCACATCGTGTTGGGCACCGATGATACCGGTTCTCTCGGGTTGATCCTGGGTTGTATCGGCCTCGCAGTGGTGGTTGTCTCATGGATCGTTGCTCATCACGTCGCTTGGCGATATCCACGAGTTATTCAACGCTTGCACAAGGCGCTCGTTCTCCCGATCGAATTGCGCATGAGCGTATCGAAAAGGTTCGATCCACGCGAACGCTACACGCGCGCCGATATCTCGCCGCACTTTTGGCCGAACGGGAAGATGCCTCAGTCCGGCGAGTGGACTTCGCTCGCGGCCGGCAATTTCCGGGAATACCGTTTACACGTAAGCGGCGCTATCGCCAACCCCGTCAAGCTGAGCCTCGAGGATATGCGTGTGTTAGGTCACGACGAGAACGTTTCGCTTCATCATTGTATTCAAGGCTGGAGCGGCATCGCGCAGTGGGGTGGGCTCTCGATGGCCCGGCTTATCGATCTCGTCAAACCACTCGCCGGCGCGCGCATTATTGAGTTCATTTCCTACGGCGAGGGATTGTACGGCGGCATCTACTACGAAACCCAGCGGCTGCAAGATGTCCTCAAGGCCGAATGCTTACTCGCTTACGAGATGAATGGCGCGCCTCTTCCGGACGTTCACGGGGCACCTTTACGCCTTCGGGTCGAAAATCAGCTCGGCTTCAAGATGGTCAAATGGATCCGCGAGATCCGCTTCGTCGAATCATCGATTTTCGGCAAGGGCTACGGTGGGAAAAGTGAAGACGACGAGTATTTCGATCTCTTACCCTATATCTAAGCGCGAGGGCGACTCTTGATTATGCGACCGAATGGCACTTCATGATCACAGCGTCCGTGTCTGGCGAGTCCGTGGAAGCTGCCTACGTTGGCGTACGCTCGTACAAACGCCGCCATGGATTCACCGGTGGGCCCAAACAACGCACGGGCGCTTTTTTTTGGCTTCAGTAAGTCGAACATGTGTTCGCTTTTGTCGACTAAGATATTGCTTGCGTCTCATCGATTGAGCGGCTCGCGCTGCGTCTAAATATCTTCCGCAAGGCTAGTTTACTGCCGCTCAGTCTAACCAACTTGCTCGCTTCACACTTGCATACGCCCGCACGAGGGCGTATAGTGGTGCAAAGTGGTGTGTAGTGGTGTTTGGGGGAGGATAGATGCACGCGGAGCTCCCGCGCTTTACGGGGTCGGTCGAGCATGCTCTTGACGACAAGGGCCGGCTTATCGTACCCGCGCGCTTCCGCGAGCGTCTTGGAGCCGGGTTTGTTCTAACGATCGCCCAGCCGGACCCGTGTCTCGTGCTCTACCCCACCGTCACTTGGGCCGAGTTTTGCAACCGGCTCGAAGCCGCGCCACGCAAGGACGAACGGTTCCGGCGTCTGGTCCGGCACCTCTTCGCCCATACCGAGGAGGTAGCGTGTGATGCTCAGGGGCGGCTTTTGATTCCGACGCCTTTGCGCGCGTATGCAAGCATCGAGCGCGACGTCATTTCCATCGGCTCCCTCACGCGCGTCGAGGTGTGGGCCAAAGAGAAGCTCGCCAAACACGCCGCACCCGAAGGCGAGGTCGCGGAATTCATGGCCGAGCTGGGTCTCTATTAATGTGGACGCAGCTGTATGACGGACCACGTTTCGGTTTTGTACCAGCCGGCGCTGGAGTATCTGGCGATCCGGCCGGATGGCATTTATGTGGATGCCACCTTCGGAGCGGGCGGCCACAGCCGTGGGATACTGGAGCGCCTGCAGACGGGGCGGCTCATTGCCCTCGACGCGGACCCTTCAGCCAAAGCGCACCTGCCCGAGCATCGCGCCTTTACCTTTATACAAGCGAATTTTCGCGCGCTCTCATCCGTGCTCGACGACTTAGACATTCCGGAGATCGACGGCGTGCTCTACGACTTGGGGGTTTCATCCATGCAATTTGATCAAGCCGAGCGTGGCTTTTCATTTCGCGAGACCGCGCCTTTGGATATGCGCATGAATCCGAACGAAGGCCGCAGCGCGTACGACATTCTCTCGGCCGCTTCGGAATCGGAGTTAGCGGATATCTTCTTTTATTACGGGCAAGAGCGCGCAGCGCGCAAGATCGCGCGCGTAATCGTGTACCGCCGAAATCAAGGCAAACTTCCAACGACGACGACCGAATTCGCGGGCCTCGTTAGCGGCCTAATGC
>JACRUB010000184.1 GCA_014305015.1 Vulcanimicrobiota bacterium
CATTTACGCCTTTAGTCCCGAGATATTCCACCACATTCCGCCCGCGACGTTTTACGATTTTGGAAAGAACGTTTTTCCTGAACTTCAGCAGGCCGGTGAAGCATTTTTCGGCTTTGAGGCGGGCGGCGCATATTGGTGCGATATAGGAACGATTACCGAATACCGCCGCGCGAGCTTAGACGTTGTCGAGGGCCGTTTTGAAGTTCCGGGTGGTGGCGCGATTGGGATCGATCCGGCAGCGAACGTCTCCGCTTCGGCCCAGGTTCTCGGCAACGTGCTTGTTCGAGCCGGCGCAACAATCGGCGAGGGCGCAATCGTTAGCGGACCCTCCGCGATCGACGCGGGAGTTACAATCGGTGAAGGCGCGCGCGTAGAGCGCTCGATCGTGTGGCACGGCGCGCAAATCGGCGCTGGTGCCCGAGTGATCGATTCCATCGTCGGCGCAAACTACGAAGTCGCGGCTGGCATTGCGCTGAATAACGCAGTCGCTGCGAACGAAGAAGGGGCCGCCGCCGAGTAAGGACCTTTAGAGGCTTCGCCTTGGTCGTGATTGCAACGCATGTTGCAGCAGCTCATCGACTTCATGTTTCCACCGCAATGCGGCGGGTGCGACCGGATCGGAACGGGCATCTGCGACGTGTGCCTACCGGCAGATCGCGAAATGCTCTCCACGACAAAATCACTTCATGTTCGCGCGTTAGCGTCCTACGAGGGTCAGGCGCGCCGAGCCATTCTGGCTCTCAAAGACGGCCGGCGGGATGTTGGAGGCGCGCTCGGCATCCGGCTTGCTGCGCTTTGCGCTACCGGAATGATTCTCGTGCCGGTTCCGACAACGCGAAGCCGCAAGTCCGTTCGTGGTTTTGATGGCGCCGAGTTGCTCGCTCGGTCGGCTGCATCGGCAAGTGGTGCAACAGTGCTTTGTGTTCTCTCGCAGGTTGCCGGCGATGCGCAACGGGGCCGCGGCCGGTCCGCGCGCTTGGCTGCCCGTGGTCGCTTTCGCTGTTCAAGGTCCCTCGCTGGAGTGCGCTGCGTTTTGCTCGACGACGTCATGACGACCGGCGCCACCCTCGAAGACTGCGCTGCAACCCTTCGCGCCTCCGGCGCTATCGTAGACCACGCAATTGTTATTGCTCTCAGTGAACCTGGCCGGTAATGTAGCCGGGCGCCCACGGGGAGTGTAACTTATTGCAATATTGTGAGCGCCCTTGAGGCCTGGGGGCCCCAACGAAGTTGGGGGCGCGTAATCGGATGGAGCGCCTTTAAAACATGAAAGCTACTTGGAACGGGACCACCATCGCTGAGAGCGACCACACCGAGGTCGTTGAGGGGAACCATTATTTCCCGGCGGATTCGGTCAAGCGCGACTTTTTTAAACCCAGCGAAACGCACTCGGTTTGTCCGTGGAAGGGCACGGCGAGCTACTACACGCTCGAGGTAGACGGCAAGACCAATCCGGATGCCGCCTGGTATTACCCCGAACCGAAAGATGCGGCCAAAGAAATCACGAATCACGTTGCGTTTTGGAAAGGCGTCACGGTCGGCTGAAGGCGCAAGATCGCCTCTATCTCGAGCGCGCGTTCGAACTTGCTGTGCGCGGAAGCGCCAATACGGCGCCAAACCCGCCCGTCGGCGCCGTGATCGTGCGCAATGGCGAGATTGTTGGCGAAGGCTATCACCACGTCGCGGGTTCCAGTCATGCCGAAGTGGAGGCGTTGCGCGTAGCCGGGCCGCGCGCCCGGGGGGCGACGATGTACGTTTCGCTCGAACCGTGCAATCATACCGGAAAGACGCCGCCATGTAGCCGGGCGGTTATCGAGGCGGGGCTTGCGCGTGTTGTCATCGGTGCGCTCGATCCAAATCCGAAGACCGCGCGAGGCGGGATGGCTGCACTTCGCGATGCGAAAATAGATATCACGATCGCCGATGAGCCGCAGGCAAAGCTTCTCATCGAATCGTTCACGCACACGGTGCTCAATTCGTCGCGCCCGTACGTATCGCTCAAAATGGCATCTTCGATCGACGGCTACATAGCGCCGGCGCCCGGAGATCAATATTGGCTAACTGGCAGCGCGTCCCGAGATTTTGTACGCGACCTGCGGATCGGACACGATGCCGTGATGGTGGGCGCGGGCACCGTTCGCATCGACGACCCGCAACTTACGGTGCGGCCGGCCCACACGCGCTTGCGTCCATATGCACGGATCATCGTGTGTGAAACGGATGCCGTGCCGGCTGACCGGCGCGTCTTGGCTTCCGCTCCAGGCTACGAGCGAACAATTGTGCTCGCACCGGCCGGAGTCCAAGAACGCTTTGCAACGCTATCCGATACTGCCGAAGTGCTCTTTGTTGGAAGCGCGGCAGATACACAGCTCGATCTTGCGGCTGCAATGAAAACCTTGCGCAGGCGCGGTTTTCAAAGCATTTTATGCGAAGGCGGCCCGACGCTTGCGGCACGGCTGCTGGCTGCCGGCCTTATAGATCGCCTCTTTTGGCTGATTGCGCCCAAAGTGCTGGCAAACGGCAGCGCACTTCCGGTGCTCAATCTTCCCTCGGGTACAACCTTTCCAAGCATTGGTTTCGATCGCGTCGAACGGCTGGGAGATGATATTCTCATCAGTGGAGCGGTGAAGCATGTTTAGCGGTTTGATCGCCGATCGTGCAACCGTACATGCGGTCGAGCGCCTCGATGGCGGCGGAGTTACTTTGCACGTTGCGTGCGACGAGGCAGTCGCAAAGCAAATCGAACCGAAAGATTCGATTTGCGTCAATGGCGTGTGCCTCACCGCAACGAGAATCTCCGGCAACGTTGTCGCGTTCGATGTGATTCCGGAAACGCTCGACCGTTCGACGCTGGGTGAGCTCAAGACCGGCGAGCGCGTCAATTTCGAGCTTTCACTTCGCCTCGGCGATCGCATCGGCGGACACTTTGTGTACGGCCATGTCGATACCACGGCGCGTGTCCTCTCGCGCATCGGTGCTGGGCAGGGCGAACGTGTCACAGTTGAATGTCCTCCGAACTTGAGCCGTTTCATTTGCGAGAAGGCCTTTATTAGCGTCGACGGCGTGAGCCTGACTGTAGCATCTGTCGCGCCGGGCCGTTTTGACCTGGCGTTAATCCCCGAAACGCTGGCGCGTACAACACTTGGCGAGCGGCCGCCGGGAAGTCACCTCAACATAGAAGTCGATTCGCTTGCGCGCTACGCCGTTGCGGCAGTTGACGGGCAAACCGACGAGCATTCGCGCGCCGAATTGGAATGGGCGTTTGAAATTTAAAGACGAGACGCCGCTGGGTGCGCGCATTTTCGAAGTGCGCGACCGGGTGCGCTGGAGCGACGTCGATATCGCGGGCATCATCTATTTCGGCGCATATGTTCGCTTCATCGAGCTCGCTGAAACGGAACTCTTCCGTGCTCTGGGCTTCCCGTATGGCAAGATGTTCGAGATGCTCGACATCTGGCTTCCGCGCGTGCATCTCGATTTTGATTTTTTCGCGCCGGCGCTCATGGACGACGAACTTCTGCTAAAGACGCACATCGCCAAGTTGGGATCGTCGTCCATTACGCTGCGGATGATCGTGCATAATGCGCGGGCGCAAGAAGTCGACGCCGCGGCAACCCTGGTCGTCGCCGCGGTGGACCGCGCGAGTATGAAGAGTAAGCCTTTGCCGGCAGAGTTGCGCTCGGCACTCGAGAGCTGCCTCGTTTCCGCTGCTCACTGAGCCTCTTACAGTTATGCCTGCAGATCCGGCATTCAACGCTCAATGAAAAGGCGCTCGCATGGCGAGCGCCCCAGGGCTGGTATTCCAGAGTAGATTGAGCGTTTCCACTATACCATGCCCTTGAGGCGCCGTCAGCTCCCGATCATCAGGGGCTGGAGCGGACGGGTGCTGCCCCCGTTCGAGTGGACGCTCAATCTACTCCGGCTACTGAGCCCCGCCCCATGAGCCCATTCTATCGAGGGGACGTGCCAGCTGTATGGCACGAAACGGGAGCGTCGGCCGACAAACCAAGACCGAGCGCATCGGCACGGCGATCTGAGGTTTTGGCAGAGCGTTCTGGCCTGCTGACCATGGTGGCTTGACATTTGTTAAGTCCGGTCGTACGCTGGCCGGGTGACCACCTTCGCCGATGACCTCAAGATCGCCATGGAAGCGGCGGGGCTTAACGCTTCTGAGCTCGCCGAGCGCTCCGGCCTTACCGAGGCTGCGATTTCCTATTTGCGTTCGGGTCAGCGGGAGCCGAGCTTCCGTTCGCTCCAGCGCCTGACGTCAGTGCTCCCCGAACTGACGGAAACGACAAAGCCGAGCAGCCCAATCGATTCCATCGAAGACGCCATCAAAGAAATTCGCGCCGGCAAGATGGTCGTCGTTCTCGACGACGAGGATCGAGAGAACGAGGGCGATCTCGTGATGGCCGCCCAGATGGTCACGCCCGAAGCCGTCAACTTTATGCGCAAAGAAGCCGGCGGCCTGATCTGCGTGCCGATCATCGGCAAGCGTCTCGACGAGTTGCAGATCCCGCAAATGGTCAACGAAAACACCGCCGTGCACGAGACTGCCTTCACGGTTTCAATAGAAGCGCGCGGCCGTACCACCACCGGTATCTCCGCGCAAGATCGTTCGGCGACAATCGAAGCACTGCTCGATCCCAATGCCAAACCCTCGGATTTCTTAAGGCCGGGCCACACGTTTCCGCTGCGCGCGCGGGACGGTGGCGTACTTGTTCGGGCAGGCCAAACCGAAGCGTCGATCGATCTGGCACGGCTTGCCGGCATGTACCCCGCCGGCGTTATTTGCGAAATCATGGCCGAGGACGGAACGATGGCACGCTTAGACGCGCTGCGCGTTTTTGCCGATAAACACGAACTGAAACTCATTACGGTCAAAGATTTGATCGCGTACCGCATGCGCACCGAAAAACTCGTGCGACGCATTGCGGAATTCACGCTTCCGACCACGTTCGGAAACTTTCGTGGCGTCGCGTATGAGAGCGCTATTGACGGCCTCACTCACGTTGCGATGGTGATGGGTGATATCGGCGATGGGAAAGATATTCTCGTGCGCGTTCACTCCGAATGCCTCACCGGGGATGCATTGCATTCAATACGCTGCGACTGCGCGGCCCAACGCGACGGGGCGCTCTCGATGATCGCAAAAGAAGGGCGCGGCGTGCTCTTGTACTTGCATCAAGAAGGCCGCGGCATCGGACTTGCAAACAAATTGCGTGCGTACGAACTGCAAGATCATGGCGCCGATACGGTTGAGGCGAACTTAGCTTTAGGCTTGCCTATCGACAAGCGCGACTACGGCATCGGCTCGCAGATTCTTGTCGATCTGGGAATTAAGGAGATGCGCATCATTACCAACAATCCAAAGAAAATCTTTGGCCTCGAAGGGTACGGCCTTAAAATCATGGATCGAGTCCCCATGTACACCGCGCCCACGCCGTTCAACACCCACTACATGGACACCAAACGCGACAAACTCGGCCACATGTTCGACAAACAAGTGTCTTTAGCGTCCCCTTTGACGAATGAAGCTGGGGGGCGCGCCGCGAACGAAGTGGAGCGCAGTCCCTCGTGAATGCTTTAGCTTTCACTTGGCGCAGCCAACAGATGGAGCGCCATTAAAACAAAAAAGAAACACGCAATTCCCCAAGTCCCCGGCAAGCGCTTTGCGATTGTTTCGGCGCGATTTTATGGCGAGTTGGCGGACTGGCTTGAAGACGGTGCCCGCCGTGCCTTGAGTGATTGCGGCTGTAAAGCCGAAGACATTGAAGTCTTTGCTGTGCCGGGATGTTTTGAACTCCCGCTTGCTGCGAGCCGTCTGATTGCGAGCGACGGTTTTGATGGCATTGTCGCCCTTGGCATCGTCATCCAGGGCGAGACCCCGCACTTTGATTTTGTGGCGGGTGAATGTGCGCGCGGACTCATGAATGTTTCGCTTGCGACCGGAACGCCCATCGGATTTGGAGTGTTGACGACCAACACGCTTGCTCAGGCCCAGGAGCGAGCGGACCCCAAACGTGGTGACAGAGGATACGAAGCTGCGATTGCGGCTGCTACCTTGCTGCTGATTCCAAAGGAAGCGGCTCGCGAGCCGGTCGGGTTCCGCCGATAACGGAAGCCTAACGAGCGCTTGTTTTCCTTGCTCTACGGCTATATTCTACCGCTCCTGAGTGTAACGTTCAAACGACCGTTCCATTTAAGCCTTGGGGCGACAGGCCCGTGCTCTGCCGGGCCTGCTATTCGTCGCAGACTCCGGTTCTAGTCTAGGAGCAACGCGCGCTTGCCCGAAGGGGTAGCGCGTGCAATCAGCGGCCTTAGAAGCGGTCCGGTACAGCGGAGGCGTCCTCGAGTATCTCGATCAGCGCCTCCTGCCCCAGCAAGAGCGCATGGTGCGCGCCCGCACCGTGGACGAAATCGAAACGGCGATAAAGACGCTCGCGGTCCGCGGTGCGCCTGCCATCGGCGTTTTCGGCGCGTACGGGGTCGCCCTGTTGCGCGACGCACTGACGAGCGATAACGAATTTAACGCAGCCGCGCAACGCGTCCGTAACGCGCGCCCGACAGCCGTAAACTTGGCGTGGGCCGTCGACCGCGTTCTTGCAAGCCACGATATGGTGGCTGAAGCGGAAACGATTCACCGCGAACAGCAAACCATCGACCTCCGGATGGCCGAAGCCGCGCTCGAACTTTTTCCAATGAATGCGCGCATTATCACGCATTGTAATACGGGTCCGATCGCAACCGCGGGCGGCGGGAGTGCGCTCGGAGCAATCATTGCCGCCGATCGCGCCGGCAAACGTGTGAGCGTCTACGTCAATGAAACGCGCCCGCTCTTGCAAGGTGCCCGCCTCACGATTTACGAGTTGCATCGCGCCGGGATTGAGGCGACTCTCATGGTCGACAGCGCCGCGGCAATCGCAATGCAGCGGCAGAAGATCGATCTGATCATCCTCGGTGCGGATCGCATTGCCCGTAACGGTGATACGGCCAACAAGATCGGCACGTACGGCCTCGCGATTCTGGCCGCACATCACGGCATTCCGTTCTACGTTGCGGCGCCGCGTTCGACGTTTGATTTCCATATGAACAGCGGCGCAGGGATTCCGATCGAGGAGCGGCACGCGACCGAAGTGCGCGAATTTGCCGGGGCAGCGTCAGCGGGCGAAAAGACGCCAGTTTATAATCCGGCCTTCGACGTAACGCCGGGCCATTTGATTACCGCGATCGTAACGGAGTACGGCATCGTCCGTCCGCCGTACGGTGAATCGATTCCCGCGCTTGCCGATCGACCGAACGCGGGAGTCTTGTTATAAAATTCTACGACTTTATCGATAAAGCACCGTCGTTCGGAAAGCTCGTGATCATCGAGGGCACCGAACGCACGCTCGCCGATATTGCCCTCGATACGATTATCGATCGAACGCTGCCCGATGCGAGCATGCGCGATCTCAATCTCGAACGTTTTCGCGCGGTCGAACTTGATGGTATGAGCAAGGTTGCCGATGCCGTAGGCGCTATGCCGTTTCTTGCCGAGCGCCGTGTGGTGGTCGTGACCGATACGCAGTCGCTCAAAGTTGCGGCGCGTCGCGAGTTGTGGGCGGTTGCGCAGAGCGTGCCGGACGGAAACACGCTGGTGCTCTGCGATTTGCTCTCGCCGCGTTCCCAGCGACCGGAGCCTTTTGGTGCAATGGCCGGACGCACGGCGCTACGCATCGACTCAACCCTCAATGAAGCGGCGCGCACGCGCTTCGTGCAAGAGCTCTTGCAGAAGTTGGAAGCCACCGCAGAGCCGCGGGTGATCGCCGAACTCTCGAGCAGCCAAGCAGAGCTTTCCGCCATTCGAAATGATCTCGAGAAACTCGCGCTTCTCAAGAAAAAGATCACGTACAAAGATCTCGAGGAAGACAGCCTCTCGGTTGAAGATCCCAAAGCGTATAAATATGCCAGCGCGCTGGTTGAAGGCCGCATGGCTGAAGCGCTCGAGATCGCGGCTGATTTGTTCACGAGCGATCCGCGCGGCGCCGGAGTTCCATTGGTGAGCGCGCTCGCCACCGAATTTGGGCTCATTTGGGAGCTCGCCCGGCCCGGTGGCGAACTGCCGGCGCGGGCAAAGTGGCGCGAACGCGCTTTGCGCCCGGCGGCCGCAAGAATCGGAGAGCGCCGGGCCCGGGCCGCTTACGAACGTGCCGTTCGAGGCTTCGAGGCAATCGTCACGGGCAAAATCGAGGATCCCCGGTTGCTCGTCGAGATGCTTACCGCCGAGCTTGGAGCCGTCCGAGGGGGCACCTAGCGGAGGCGCGAAAGGCGCCAGAGTCCCATGGATTACACTACGTACGCCTCTCCGTTCTCATGGAGATATGGAAGAGCTGAACTTCGCACGCTGTTTTCGGAACGCGAACGCCGCCGCTTGTGGCGCGTCGTGTGGGTTGCTCTAGCGCGTTCGCAGCAGAAGGCGGGACTGATCTCGGAACACGAGCTTGCAGATTTGCAATCCCATCAAAACGAGATCGACATTGATGCCGCGCTTGAGATCGAACGCGAGATTCACCACGATCTGATGGCGGAGATCCGGGTCTTCGCATCGCAGGCACCCGTCGGCGGCGGTAAATTGCATCTCGGCTCGACTTCGATGGACATCGAAGACAACGTCGAGGTGTATCGCATGCGTCGCGCCCTCGGCCTTATCGGCGAGTCGCTGCGCGAACTGCTCTTTGCTTTCTCAAAACGCATCCACGAATACGCGGATGCCGTTTGTATGGGCTTCACGCATCTGCAACCGGCAGAGCCGACCACGCTTGGCTACCGGCTGGCCGTCTACGCGCAAGATTTGCACATCGATCAAGACCATTTGCGGTTCGTCTTTGAAAATATGACGGCCAAAGGAATGCGCGGCGCAGTCGGAACCTCGGCCTCGTACGAACAACTCTTGCAAGATCCCGGTGCCTCACGCGATCAAGAGCGCGAAGTGCTCCAAACGCTCGGTCTAGAGGCGCGTGAGATCAGCACGCAAACGTATCCACGCAAACTCGATTACTTAATGCTCTCCTGCCTCGCCGGCGTCGGTGCTTCGCTCTCGAAGTTTGCCGCGGACATTCGAATTTTAAGCTCTCCGGAATTCGGCGAGGTTTTCGAGCCCTTCGGAAAATCGCAAGTGGGGAGCTCAGCCATGCCGTTCAAGCGCAATCCCATTATGTGCGAGCGCATCGATTCGCTTGCGCGTTTGCTCCCGGCGTATGCGGATGTGGCGTGGCAGAATGCAGCTACAAACTATCTCGAGCGCACGCTCGACGATAGCGCCAACCGCCGCTCGATTTTACCGGAGGCGATTCTCTGTGCCGATGAGATTATCTCGCTAGCGCGTCGCGTGGTCGACGGCCTGCGGGTCGATACGCAGCGCATGGCGCAGAATTTGCGGACGTATGGCCCATTTGCGGGGACGGAATCGGTGATGATGGAGGCTGCACGCGCCGGCGGCAACCGGCAAGAATTGCACGAGACCATTCGCAACGCGGCAATGGAAGCGTGGAGTGCGCTCTCGCGCGGCGAAGCCAATCCCCTGGGCTCCCTGCTCACCGAAGACGCGGAACTTACAGCACTGCTCGATCCTGCAGAAATCCGGCTTTTACTGAATCCGAGCAAGCACATCGGGACCGCCCCGCAGCGCGCCCAAGAACTCGCCAAAAAGCTTGAGCAGCTTGAGCCGTTCCCTCAACAACGGGAGATTACCGCGTGAATAAAGGCATACAAATTGCGCAGGGCAAGACGAAAGTGCTCTACGAACAGCCGGGCCAACCCGACGTCCTCGTTGTGGCGCAGACGGATGCTATTTCTGCGGGCGACGGCGCGAAACGCGATGTGATTCCCGGAAAAGGGCGCCTGGCGGCGCAGACGACTGCACGGGTCTTCCGTTTACTGAATTTATGCGGTCTGCCGTCGCATTATTTGAGCGGCGGAGAGGACGACGACAACAACGAGATGCTCGTGCGCCGCTGCAATATGATTCCGCTCGAGGTGGTCGTGCGCGGCGTCGCGGCGGGTTCGCTGGTCCGGCGCAATCCAGGATTACAAAAAGGCGCGTTGCTTGTGCCCCGCATGGTTGAGTTTTTTCTCAAGGACGATGCGAATCACGATCCGCTCATCGATCCGGAATCGATTGTTGCCAAAGGCATCGCCAGTCCCGCCGAGATCGGCGCCATGAGCGAGATGGCGCGCATTACGTTTGATATTCTCTCGCACGCTTGGCGCAAGAAAGACACGCTGCTCGTTGATCTCAAAATCGAATTCGGCCGTCTTACCGGCGGCGAGAATCAGGGTATGCTCGTCATCGCCGATGTGATCGATAACGATTCATGGCGTATCTGGCCGCAGGCGCGCGAAGATCTAATGCTCGACAAGCAACTGTACCGCAATCTCGATGCCGCATCTCCCGAAGAGCTCGAGCGCATTAAGGGCGCCTATGAGAATGTCGCCGATCTAGTGGGATCGTTTCCGCAGATGCGCCCGGGCATGGTTGCCGTGATTTGCGACGGTCCGGAATATGTTGATTCCTCAAACCGGCTGGTCCAGTCGCTGCAGATGTTTGGACTGCCCACCGTCCGGCACGTCGCGTCGAGCATCAAGACTCCCGGATACGTTTTGCAACTCGTACAACAGCTCGACGCGACCTTTGCGCGGCTGCTCTTTGTTTCCGTAGGCGAGCCGAACAGCGCCTTGCGTGACATGCTCGATAACGCGACGACGAATCCGGTGTTCCACTACAGCGGCACTCCCGAGCAAGTAGCTATGCGTTGCGCAAAGACGCTTGCAATGGAAGATACGGTGCTCTTTGGGCGCACGTTGCTCATGCAGACCAATTCGCGCTCTGCGATCATGCAGGCCGATGCAGGCGTCAATGCAGCCGTACCGCCGAACTCGACCCTTGCCTAAGAATTTCGAGGTTATCGCAAAGAGCGAGCACGAGATTCGCAGCGCAGCGTCTGCAGCCGGACTGGCTCTGCGTGTCGACGAGCTGCGCCGGATCGCAGATCATTTGGGGCGCAATCCGACGCTCGTAGAAGCGTACGCATTTGATGCGCAGTGGAGCGAGCACTGCAGTTACAAAAGCAGCCGCCATCATTTAAAGAACTTGCCGACTACGGGCCCAACTGTCGTGGTAGGCCCGGGGGAAGATGCCGGAATCGTCCATCTTGGAGAGTGGAAAGGCGAGCGGTACGGCGTGGTGGTCGCTCATGAGTCGCACAATCATCCATCGCAGGTCGTGCCGTTTGAAGGCGCTGCGACCGGCGTCGGTGGGATCGTGCGCGATGTGCTGTGCATGGGTGCGCAGGTCGTTGCAATCGCCGATCCGCTGCGTTTCGGTCGCGTTGAAGATGCCGATTCGCACCAACGCTATATTGCAACGAGCGTTGTTGACGGCATTGCCGCGTACGGCAACGCAATTGGCGTTCCAAACATCGCGGGCGATGTGTACTTCGATGGGCAGTTCGATAACAATTGCTTGGTAAACGTCGTTGCGCTCGGCGTAATTAACGAATCGGAAATCATCCATTCAGCGGCACCGCCTGGCTCCGAGGGCTGGGATATTGTCCTTGTCGGAAAAGCGACGGACGCAAGCGGTTTTGGTGGCGCCGCATTTTCGTCGCTCGCGCTGGATGCGCAAGATGCCGAAGCCAACAAGAGCGCTGTTCAAGTTCCCGATCCGTTTTTGAAGAACGTTATTATGCGCGCATCATATCGCGTGTTTGAGTACCTGCGCGAGCACAAGATCACTGCAGGCTTCAAAGATCTTGGAGCCGGCGGAATCATGGGCTGCACGGCGGAGATCTGCTCGAGCGGGGGCTACGGTGCGGTGATCGATTTGGATGACGTCTCCACCTCACAAGAGAATTTGCCGCCCGCCGTTATCGCCATCGGCGAGACACAGGAGCGTTTGACGTGGATCGTCCCGCCCGGCGTAACTTCGGAAATTCTACGAATCTACAATCAGGAATTCTCACTGCCGCAGATTGCGCGCGGTGCATGCGCCACCGTCATTGGATGTGTGTCAAAAGCAAAGCGGTACGTGATGCGCACAGGTGATGAGATCGTGATGGATGTCGATATTGATTTTCTCACCGGCACCATACGGGATGAGCTTCCTTTTAAAGAACTGGCCGCTAGCGACACACCCGAACCTTCGGCGATTGACCGCTTACGTGCCGACCATCCCGCCGAGGTCCTGACGAAAATCCTAGCACATCGCGACGTCTGCTCGCGCGCGCCGCTCTACAAGCAATACGACGGCGTTGTCCGAGGGTGCACCGTTCTTGAGCGAGGCGCTGCGGATGCAGGTGTGATCGCGCCGGTGCGCGGGACCCCGCTAGGAATGGCCGTTTCCGTCGCGGGCAATCCGCGCTACGGGAAGATTGACGCCCGGCGCGCGGCCGAACATGCGGTTTTGGAAGCCGTTTGCAAGGTGGTGGCGGTCGGCGCAACCCCGATAGGGCTGACCGATTGCTTGAATTTCGGAAATCCGAAAAAGGAAGACCAGTATTCAGAGCTTGTCGCTGCAGTCGATGGCCTTGGACGCGGCGCACGCGCCTTAGGTGTGCCGTTCGTTTCGGGCAATGTGAGTCTCTACAACGAAGCTGCGGCTGGAAACGCAATTCCGGCCTCGCCCATCGTCGCGTGTATCGGCGCACTCGCGGATATCTCGAACGTCATTACCCCTGCATTCAAAGGCAGCGGCTATGCACTGTACTATGTGGATGCCGGCGCAAACCACAATAATGGTGGTTCGGTGCTCGCCGAAGTGTTGGGCATCCAGTTGTCGTATCTGCCCCCGATCGATTTTGACGTGGCTGCCGCGCAGCTTACGGCACTGCGCGCTGCCATGGATGCAGGCCTCATTCGCGCCTGCAAGGCGGTCGGCAACGGCGGTGCGGTTTCAACGATTGTGCAGATGGCCTTCGCGGCCGGAAAGAATGGCAAACGATTCGGCGCGCGCGTGGAACGTTCACGTAAATTCAGCACCCTTGATGAAGGCGGCGGCTTTATCGTTGAAGTGGCTTCGCGCGAAGCGTTCGAATCGTTTATACCTACGGTCGCGGCCCATCACATCGGGGCCGTTACCGGCGACGCGCTGCTGATCGTCAACGACCAGCGCTTCAATATCGACGATCTTCATGCAAGTTGGTCGGCACCGCTCGCCGAGGTGTACGCATGAGTGCGAAAGTCGGCGTCTTGATTTATCCGGGGACGAACAGCGAAGATGAAACGCTCAAGCTCTTGCACGACGTGGGTGTCGATGCGAGGCTTGTTCATTGGAGCGAAGCGGCGACGCTGCCAAACTACGATGCGTACGTGCTTCCGGGCGGATTCGCCCACGAAGACCGGATTCGCGCAGGCGCAATCGCCGCGCATGACCGGATGACCGACTCCGTCATCGAAGGGGCGCAAAAGGGCAAGCTCGTTTTCGGTCTTTGCAACGGCGCGCAAATTGTTCTCGAAGCGGGACTCGTGCCCGGAACCGGACCGGTCCGGCGCCCAACCGCGGCCTTTACCCGCAACTCCCCGAACGGGAAGTTTATTTGCCGTCACGTGCATGTCCGGCTCGCGATCGATCCGCAGCGCTGTGCGATAACGGCCGCGCTCCCGAAGGATTCGTTAATTCCTGCGTGGGCCGCGCACGGCGAAGGACGTTTGGCCGCAACGGATGCGCACTTGAAGGAAATTGCTTCAGGCGGGCATCTCGCTTTCGTCTACGCGCATGCCGACGGCAGCGTGGATGACCGTGCAGTTCCAAACGGCTCGGCGCTTGGGGCGGCAGCCTTAACCAATCGAGAAGGCAACGTGCTTGCGATCATGCCGCATCCCGAGCGCGATGCCTGGGGTTTCAATCACCCGGACCGTGCGCGCGGAACGGATATGCTCGCACCGTCGGGCGGCGTGGCTTTGTTTGAAAGCTTTGCAAAGGCGCTCAAGTAATTGAAAACAAGTGCACTCGCGATTCGTTTGAAAATCCCAGACAACGAGGCGTTCACCGCACTCGGCGCACTGCAACGTCTCGAAATCGGCGTAACACGGCTCGAACGCGCCGATGTTTGGGTTTTCCAAGCCGAGGACGCACATGCCGGCGCTCTTTTGTCAGCCGTCAGGCGCAATGAAACGCTTTTCAATCCGAACAAGCACGAGCTTGCCGAGTTGGAAGCGAACCGCCCTCGGGCGGGTGAAGTCTGGATTGAAGAGCTTGGCGAAGATCCGGGACTCCGCGCTCGTTTGGGTGGTAAGATGATTCCGGGCGTCCGCAGTGCCAAGCGTTACGTGGCATGGCGGCTTTTCGGCAGCGATAATGCGGCCGTCGATCCCGCCACGGCCCGTGCCGCCGCCGAGGCGCTTCTCTGCAATCCCGCTATCGAAAGGGCCATCCTGTGATGCTAGCACCGAAAGTCGAACAGCTCTTCGGAAACAAGAAAGACGGCGAATTTTATACCATCGCCACGCTTGGTTCGCATTCGGCGCTGCAAATTCTCAAAGGCGCGCATGACGAAGGCTTCCGTACGATGGCGATTGCGAATCGCGATACCGAACGTTTGTACCGCTCCTTCAATTTTGTCGACGAAGTCGTCGGCATTGATAAGTATGAGGATTTTCCCCAGCACATGAGCATGCTGGAGAACCGCAAGATCATCATCGTGCCGCACGGCTCGTTCGTCGCCTATCTCTCGCTCGAAGATCATAAGCGCATGACGATCCCGTATTTCGGCAACAAGGCGGTGCTCGACTGGGAAGCAAGCCGCGAATTGCAGCGACAGTGGCTTACGGCCGCCGGTCTCAATCTGCCGAGACAGTTCAAGAGCGGCGCCGAAATCGATCGCCCCGTGATTATCAAGCTCTACGGAGCGCAGGGCGGCAAAGGCTACATGTTTGTGCGCGATCCGAAGGACTTCGAGCAACGAGCCGGGCTGCTCGCGCGGCGCGACTACATGATTCAAGAATACATCATCGGCGTGCCGCTCTACATCCATTATTTCTACTCGCCGCTCACCGGCCGTCTGGAAATCATGAGCATGGACCGCCGTTACGAAACCAACGTCGATTCGCTCGGCCGAATTCCAGCCGCGGCACAAGAGGGGCTCAAGTTGGATCCCTCATATGTGGTGGTCGGAAATCAGCCCATTTCGCTGCGTGAGTCGATGCTCGCGGAAGCTTACCGGATGGGCGAAGATGTCGTCCGCGTGAGCAAAGAGATCTGCGGTCCCAAGGGTCTGTTCGGTGCATTTTGCATCGAGACCATCATCACGCCCGATACACAATTCTACGTCATGGAGATTTCAGCGCGCATCGTTGCGGGTACAAACCTCTTTATCGATGGCTCACCGTATTCATATCTCAACTACAACGAACCCATGTCCACCGGCCGCCGTATCGCAAGAGAACTTAAGAACGCACTTTTGTCGAACTCGCTGCGTTCAGTACTTGATGACACGAGCGAGATTTAAGTTCTCTCCAGGGGCCAGCCTCCTAGCAGCCGCCCTACTGGTTGCTCTCTGCATGCCCTTGCGCGCAAACGCCGATATCGTGGCCGATCCGGCGACGCTGTTCGCGCAAATGAAAGCGGCATACGATAAGGGCCAACAACACGGCTGGCACTACATCGATCAAGTCTACTATCTCTCGTCGATCTTTAACGCCGGCCGCGCCTACTCGCTGCAGCACCCCGATGATCCTAACTACGCGGTCGTTGCGCAATTGACGGTCGATGTTGCAACCGGTCTCCACTACAATCCGCTTACGAATCACGATGCCGTTCCATGGTACGTCCATGAGGCCGCCGCCTATGTGGTTGCACACGGGGGCGCGACGGAAGTGCAGAAAGCGCAAAACTTACTTGAGCGCGCAAACGCCGAGACCACACCAGTGACCATCGCGCGTTTAGCGGATGAAGATGCCGCCGCAAATCTGCGTGATTTCGGCTTAGACAAAGATGTGCTGCTGAGCCAAGTCGAGGCGGAGTGGCGGGGATTCGTTCTTACCAAAGATTCATCGTGGCGTACGCTCGCCTTCGCTCATGCGGCGCAGTCCTACTTTCCGGTCGAGCAATTGCCCACCACTTTTGGCAACGATTTCATCGACGCCGCCCGCAACGCGGCGGCCGGCGTAGACGGCTATGGGCCGGGCGACGTGGTGAACGCAAAGAAGATCATGGCGCATCTCAAATCGGTCGCGCCGCTGCGCCTGATCGGAACGGTTAACGCACAATCCCATGCGGGCCTGATGTCCACACTCGCACCGGCGGATGAATATTTCGGGCGCATGGGGATGTCGGTTATCGGCATGCGCAACGAGTTGCACCGCATTAACCAGTACCTTGACGCCGGCTACGGGGACCGGGAGTCAAACGCCGGCGTGCTGCTCGCGGAAGCCGTCGATGATCTCCATCGTGTCTACCCGCGCGACCGCGACCTTCCGAGCCTGCTGCTTGCGACATATCAGACGCTGCAACGAATGCGCAGCCAGGAAGCGCAGAAGAGCGCCCAAGTCATGCGCTCGATTCTTACGATCGAATATCAGGATACGCAGCAGGCCAGGCAGTTACTTTCGTCTTAAGCACACGGGGTGACCACCTTCGATCCCCTGGCCGTTCTGGAGAGCTACGATCAGAAGAACCTGACCTTGTGTTCGATCGGCAGCCACTCTGCGCTTGAAGTAGCGTACGGCGCGCGCGCCGCGGGTCTGCACAATTTGATCGTTACCGCGCGCGGCCGCGAGAAGACCTACACAAAGTACTTTGCGCATAAGATCGATCCGGCACGGGGCTGCGTCGACGAAACGATGGAACTTGACAGTTTCACGGATCTTTTGAACGACAGCGTACAACAGCAGTTGCTCGCAAAAAATGTAATCTTTCTTGCCAACCGTTCCTTCGAAGTCTACTTGCACCAAAAATACAGCTACGACGAGATCGAGCGCGGGATGCTGGTGCCGATGTTCGGCAACCGCCGCCTCTTGCGTGCCGAAGAACGCGATGAAGCGAACAATCAATATTCGCTGCTCGCGAAAGCAAAGATTCGCCATCCTCTCCAGTTCAAGTCGCCCGGCGATATCGATCGTTTGGTCATGGTCAAAGCGCCGCATGCGAAGGTCTCTTTTGAACGCGCATTCTTTCTCTGCGCGTCGCCCAAGGAATACCGAAAGACGGCAAAGGCCCTTATAAAAGACGGGATGTTGAGCAAGGAAGGCTTGGAGGGCGCCGTGATCGAGGAATATGCACTCGGACCCTCGGTTAATCTGAATTTCTTTTTTTCGCCGATTTTGGGCGAACTCGAGCTCTCAGGAACCGACACGCGTCGGCAAACCAACGTCGACGGATTGCGCAACGTGCCTCCTTCGGCGCTCGCTTCGGTGGCCAACATTCCAATGCGGATGGAAGAAGCCGGACACATTGCGGCGACGCTTACCGAATCGATGCTCGAAAAGGCCTTTGAGATGGGCGAGCGTTTTGTGAATGTCGCACGGGAAGCCAATGCGCCTGGCGTGATCGGACCGTTTGCGCTGCAATGCATTATCGTCTCGGGTCCGCCGAAAGAATTCGTTTGCTACGACGTATCTCTGCGTATACCGGGCTCACCCGGAACGCGGTACACGCCTTACTCGTCGTACCGATGGGGCCGCGACGTTTCTGTCGGCGAGCGTATCGCGATGGAAGTGGTGTTTGCGCGGGACGCCGGCCGCTTGACGGACGTGTTGACATAGACCTCGACTCACCGCATGGCGTGAGCGCATACGATGAAGCGCCGCTGTGGACGGCGGCGTTTGGCTTGTTGCTGCTAGAAGAAGTCCCTCTTGGTCCTTTACCGATGCGCGCGCTGGATCTTGGGTGCGGTACGGGTTTCCCTTCGATAGAACTTGCCCAGCGGCTTGGTCCGACATCGGTTGTGCATGCAGTGGATCTTTGGACCGCGGCGCTTGAACGAGCCCGTTTCAAAGCCTTCGTGCTTGGCGTCAGCAACGTGGTCTTTCACAATGCAAATGCGGCCGCGCTCCCGTTTGGCGACAACGAGTTCGACCTCATCACCTCGAACTTGAGAATCAATAATTTTGACCGGCGCAACGCGGTGGTACAAGAGTGCAAGCGAGTTCTGCGTTCCGGCGGAAAACTCGTTTTTACAACCAATCTCGTCGGACACATGGCCGAATTTTACGAGATCTTTCGCGAAGTATTGCGAGAGTCGGCCGATACCGCCGGGCTCGATGCGCTCGATGCGCAAGAGCAAACCCGGATGACGCTCGCCGGGACGCAAGCACTGCTCACGGGCGGCGGTTTCGAGATTGAAAAAATCGAGCAGCGCACCTTGCAGATGCGCTTTGCGAATGGTACGGCGCTGTTCGCGCACGCATTCGTGAAGCTTGCCTTTCTGGAGGGCTGGCAAAGTGTCGGTCCTACCCAGCGCCTAGAGCAGCGGCTCAACGAGCAGGCGGCTAAGAGCGGCGGTCTTAATCTCACCATCCCCATGCTCGCCGTCCGCGCGAAGTCACCGGAGAAATAACCAGTGAGCGAGAAGCCTTAGCCGATGATCTCCCCAGCCACGGAAGAACGCTCGGCGCCATCAGCTCCGGCCACTGTTTTTATTCTCGATTTTGGAGCGCAGTATAGTCAACTGATCGCGCGGCGGACCCGCGAGGCAAACGTCTACTGCGAAATTGTGCCGTATGATACGCCGTGGTCCGTGCTCGCGCCGCGCAATCCGGCCGGCATCATATTGACCGGCGGCCCTGAAAGCGTTCTTGTGCCCGAGGCTCCGGGAATGGACGACGCAATTCTTAAGAGCGGTGTGCCGGTTCTCGGAATCTGCTACGGCATGCAACTCATCGCGCGCGATTTAGGTGGTGACCTCGTTCCACTCGACCATCGCGAGTACGGCCCCGCGCAGTTGCAGATCCAGAAGCCATCATCGCCGCTATTTGATAACGTTCCCACCGATTCACGTGTTTGGATGTCGCACGGAGACACGGTTGTTGAGTTGCCTGCCGGTTTCGAGCGCATTGCTTCAACAACGACGTGCAAGGCGGCCGCAATGGGCGACGAACGCCGCAAGATTTATGGAGTGCAATTCCATCCGGAAGTCGTGCATACCGTGCACGGCAAGCGCGTGCTTAAGAATTTCTTGCACAGAGTCGCGGGCATCAAAAACGACTGGAAAATGGAGTCGTTCGTCGATTCGGCGATCGCGGATATCCGGGCCAAGGTCGGCAACGCCAAAGTGATTTGCGCGCTCTCCGGCGGGGTCGATTCAGCGGTTGCAGCCACGCTCGTCTGGAAGGCGATCGGCGAACAGCTTACCTGCGTCTTCGTGGATAACGGGTTATTGCGCAATGATGAAGCGAAGTTGGTCGTTGAAGCTTTCCGTGACGTCATGCATCTCAACGTGATTGCCATCGACGCGCGCAACCGGTTTCTGGATCGCTTGGACGGGATCGTCGATCCCGAAGAGAAGCGCATCCGCATCGGACACGAATTCATCGCGATCTTCGAAGAGGAAGCAAGCAAAATCGACGGCGTGCAATTTCTCGTTCAAGGTACGCTCTATCCGGACGTGATTGAATCGAAGACTCCCGGGTCCAAGGCCGGGCATAAGATCAAATCGCACCACAACGTCGGCGGCTTGCCAGAGAACATGGCGCTGGATCTGATCGAACCGCTT
>JACRUB010000092.1 GCA_014305015.1 Vulcanimicrobiota bacterium
CACTGGAAACGCTCGCGGCACATCCGTTTCACAAGTGGCCCTGGGTTCACATCATCACCGAATCGATCAAGGTAAAAACGATGGTCTGCAGCGACGACCGGTTAGAATCCGGCGCGCGCGAAATTCTTAATCTCGGGCACACGTTCGGCCATGCAATTGAGCGAGCCAGCCTCTATCGCGTTTCGCACGGGGCAGGCGTCGCCATCGGACTCCGGGCGGCGGGTCTGCTAGCGCTTCGGAGCGGACGGTTTAACCACGACGATCATGTCCGCGTCCTGACCCTGCTTGCCTTGCTTCAGATGCCAGTGTGGACGAAGGAGTCCCCTTCTGCGATTTTGACGGCGATGCGCGCAGATAAGAAGAAGAGAGACGGAACGCTCCGGTTCGTCTTGCCTAGGGCGATCGGTGACGTTGAGTACGGCGTGAGCGTTACTGAGGTAGCCCTGCGCAAGACGCTTGCCCAGTGCGTCACGCCGCCGGGTGACGGCGAGTTTGTTTAGTCGGACGTCTTCTTGTGAGGTTGTGATATCTTGGTGGGTATGTTTGGTCTGCTTTTTCCCCTCGTGATTGCCGCGATCCCGATTCCGACCCCGGCTCCAACGCTGCCGCCGGAAATCGGCCACGTCACGGTCCGCAGCCGCTGCGGCGACGCTCAGAAAACGCTCCTTCGCGCGTTGCCTCTGCTCATGCGCAACGATAACACGATCACCGGCGCCATGAAGGGGATGGCCAAGATCGACTCAACGCAGGACGCTCCGCTGCGCATGGCACTCCTACGCACGCGCAATTTTAGCATCTCCATCTTTAATAATCTGGATAAGGCCAAAGAGCAATCGATGCAGCTGCACGTTCTCGCTGCCGCCAGCACGAACGCCGACCAATCCAAACAATTTTCGGATATTGCCGATTCGATTGATGCGATCATCGCACAGCAAAATACGGTTGCCGACCAGCTCAACGGGTACGTCGATACCTCCGATATGGCGCTGATGTCCAAAGGCGACGACACGGAAAGGACCATGTCGGCGGCGACGGGCCCAGGCGATACGCAAAACTTTCAGAGCATTCAACAGAGGCGCCAGCGGCAGGGGTCGATGGCCGATTCAAACATCGGCGCTCTGACCACCAATGTGTATCGTGATTTGCTCGATAAGCGGCAAGAATTGGGGCAGACTGAAAATCAAACGACGCAACAAGTGCGTTCGATGATGTCGACCTGCGCTGCGCCGCGACGCAAGCCGTAACCCAACTCGTGGTCGATGTCTTGCCGGCGATTCGCTCGTCGCGTTTTGACATGCCGCTGTCCTATGCGGCCGGAGCCTTCGAACTTCGCGTAGGCGATGTGGTTCGCGTTCCGCTCGGCAATCGTGAAACGCTAGCGTACGTGATTGGGCACCCGCACTCGCGAGAAGAAGAACGCACTTTGCGCGAGGTCGCCGGAAAAAGCAGCGCACCCCGCGCCTTCACCGAAGTCGGCTTGGCGCTCGCGAGATTTATCTCGGAGTATTACACGTGCACGCTCGCGGATGCGCTCTCAGCCGTCGTCTTGAGTGCGGCCGTGCCGCGCACAGTGGACCGTTTCGTGCGAACCGTCGCTATTCCTAACCGGCAACGGTATCCTTCGGTACCCGGCCGCCTCGTCTCGTTGATCTGGGAAGACTTTCCCGATGGTTTTGCGCTCGATCAGTTGCTGCGTCATCCCGATGCGCGCCGCACCGGCGATCGCGCTGCGCTTTTGCGCCACGTAAGCGCGGTCGTACGCAGCGGGGAATTGCGCCGCGAGCGGACCTTTCTGGATCCGCGTATGCATGAGTACCGTATCAAAGTGTTGCATCCGGCCGGGGGTTCAGTCGGCGGTCCAAAAGCGAAGGCGTTCGTGCAGTTCGTGCAAGAACAACCCGGCGTACCGCGCGCGGATGCATTGCTCGCCGGCTTCTCCAATGCAATCATTGCCCGCGCGGTAAAGGCCGGGGCGATTCGCGAGGAAGAGATTTCGCCCAAACGTTCTCGCGAGAAAATTCAACCCGCCGCGGAGTTTGTTCCCACTTCGGAACAAGGCCACGCTCTAGAAAAAATCAACACCTATCTTCAGGCGCGCGCTTTTTCAGAGATTCTGCTCCATGGCATCACCGGCAGCGGAAAAACATTTGTTTATATCGAGGTGATTAAAAAAGTCATCCGCGAAGGGGGACGGGCAATCGTACTCGTGCCCGAGATTTCGCTTACGCCACAGACCGCGCGCCGGTTCGAACAGGCCTTCGGCCAACGAGTCGCGGTCTTGCATTCCGCGCTTTCCGATCGGGAACGGTATGACGCCTGGCAAGCCTGCGGAGCCGGCGAGATTGATGTCGTGGTCGGCGCCCGAAGTGCCGTCTTTGCGCCGATTCCGGATGTCCGCCTCATTGTCGTTGACGAGGCGCACGAAAGTAGCTACAAGCAAGATACATCGCCGCGCTATCATGCGGTCGGTGCCGCGCGCGAGCGCATGCGTATCGAAAACGGTTTGTTGATTCTGGGGAGTGCCACCCCTGCGCTGGAGAGCTACGCAGCGGCCCAACGGGGTGACGTGGAATATATCGCACTTCGCGAACGCGCCACGCGGCAGGCCCTTCCCTCCGTACGCGTCGTCGATATGGCGGCCGAGTTTGAAACCGGAAACCGCCGCATCTTCAGCTCCGCTCTAGCGCAAGCGCTTGATGCGCGAATCGCGCGGAAAGAAAAATCCGTGCTCTTTGTTAACCGCCGCGGCAGCGCGAGCTTTATTTTGTGCCGCGCCTGCGGATTTGTGCCGGAGTGCGAGCGCTGCAGCGTGTCGCTAACCGTCCATCGCCAAGAAGGATTGTTGCGTTGTCACTATTGCGATCTGCAGGCACCAGTGCCGCCGGCTTGCCCATCCTGCGGCAGCACGACGATCCGTGAGTTCGGAATCGGCACCGAACGGGTGGTAACGGAATTGGAACGCCTCTATTCCGGAATTCGCGTGATCCGCATGGACAGCGATACGACTACTCGGGTCGGCGATCATGCACGGCTGCTCGCAGCCTTTGAGGCAGAAGGTGACGTCCTAGTCGGCACGCAGATGGTTGCGAAGGGCCTCGATTTTCCCCAAGTGACCCTCGTCGGTGTTATCGCGGCGGACATCGGATTGCATACGGCCGATTTCCGCGCAGCGGAACGCACCTTCGGGCTGATCACCCAGGTGTGCGGGCGCAGCGGCCGGGCACAGCCCGGCGAGGCAATCGTGCAAACGTACTCGCCGAAGCATCCGGCGATCCGGTATTCGCAGCAACACGACTACATCGGGTTTGCTGAAAATGAACTGAGTGAGCGCGAAGCGGCGGCCTATCCTCCCTTTGAGTCACTGATCTACCTGGGTGTTATTGGGCGGAGCCGCCCGGCAGTCGTCGAGCAGGCGCGCAACTATGCCGATTTGTTACGCGCCGCAACCGTCGGCGAGGTTTTGGGGCCGGCGCCGCATCCGATTGCCCGGCTCAACAACGAGTGGCGTTACCGCATCGCCTTAAAGGGTGTGGATGCACCGGCACTGCGCGCCGTTATCCGGCAGCAGATCTTGCCCCAAGCGGCGCGCGAACGGAATACCCGCCTCGCGATTAACGTCGACCCTTAAATTCTGCCGAGGTCGATCTCCGGTTTTTGCGCCGGCACGGTAATTTGAACCGTGTACGGAGCCGCCGTCAGTCCAGATGTGCAGGGCGTGCTTGCCCGGCGTCACGTCGCTGAGCGAAAACGCGCTTACCGGGCCGCTGGTGGCGGGCCCGTCTGCGACAACAATCGTGCCGTGCATGCTCGGATGAATATGGCAGCGGACTTCAATGACGCCGAACGTGCCGAAAGGCACGCCTTTTCCGGGGCCCGTTCCATAGTAGCCGCTGTAGAACGGGTCTTGTGGCGTTA